>CAZIZD010000301.1:0-5791 GCA_964543615.1 uncultured Alcaligenaceae bacterium
CAGCACATCCACCATCTAACGCAGGCGCTTCAGCTTCTCCTTCGCGGCCACGCCGAAGCGCTGCTCCTCGTCGATCACGACGAGGCCCAGATGCGCGAAATGCACATCGGCCGACAGGATCCGGTGCGTTCCGATCGCGATGTCCACCTGCTGACGGCAGACCGCCTGAACGGCCGCGGCGCCTGCGACAGTGAGACCTTCCGCGCGCGCGTCACCACGCGCGCCCTCGACCTGCGGACGACTCCCGCGGACCTGCGCGACTTCGATTTCGTGTGGTCATGTGGCGGCACGGACCGCCTCTCGCGGTGCCCACCGGCGATCGACTTCCTCACGCGATCGATGCGCTGCCTCGTGCCGGGCGGCCTCGCCGTGCACACCGTCACGTTCAATCTCTCATCGAACGAGGAGACGCTCGAGTCCGACGGTCTGTGCGTGCTGCGCAAGCGCGACGTCGAAGCGGTCGTGCGTGCCGTGACAGGCGATCGCGGCCGCGTGTGGCCGCTCGATCTCCATCCCGGCGATGCGCCGGCCGACCGCTTCGTGGATACGCCGCCGTACCGCACCGAGCCGCACCTGCGCGTGCGCTACGGACGCTTCGCGGTGACCTCGCTCGGGCTTGCGATGAACGTCGCGCCGGCGGCGCCCTGACGGACACGATGCGCCACGTCCTCGCTTCCGCGCCCTTCCGCGCGGGCTTCGTCGAGATGCTGCCCGCGTGCGTCGGGCTCGTGCCGTTCGGGCTCGTCTGCGGCGTCGGCGCCGCGGCGGCGGGGGCGTCGTGGCTCGCCTCGCTCGGCATGAGCGCCATCATCTTCTCCGGCGCGGCGCAGATCGTGGCGGCGCAGATGATGGCGGCCGACGCGCCGTTCCTCGTGATCGTGCTCACCACCACGGTGCTGGGACTGCGCCTGCTCATGTACAGCGCCGCGATCGCGCCGTATCTCAAGCCGCTGCCGGTGCGCTGGCAGCGCGTCCTCGCGTTCATGCTGTCGGACCAGGTGTTCGCGGCAGCGATCCGGCGCTTTCACATGGACGATGATCGCCTTGCCGCCGGTCGCCACTTCCTGGGCTCGGGCTTCGCGTTGTGGCTCGCGTGGCAGGTGTCCTGCCTGCTCGGCTTCTTCGCGGGCAACCTCATCCCCTCGTCGTGGTCGCTCGAGTTCGCGGTGCCGCTCTGCTTCATCGCGCTGGTCGCGCCGCTGTTCCGCAACGCGCCTTCGATCCTCGCCGCGACCGCGGCGGGCATCGCGGTGCTGGCACTGGCGCACCTGCCCATGAAGCTCAACCTCATCGTCGCGGGCCTCATCGGCATCTTCGTCGGGACCGTGGCCGACCTTGCGAGGGAACGATGGAAGCCGCGCTGAAGCTGTGGGCCGTCATCCTCGTGGTCGGGGCGCTCAACTACCTCTCGCGCCTGTCGTTCATCGCGTTCTTCGCGCGCCGCTCGATGCCGCCGCTGCTCGAGCGCGCGTTGCGCTACGTGCCGGCGGCCATGCTCACCGCGCTCGTGGTGCCCATGGTCTTCGACGCCACGCCGCAGGGACTCGTCCCGCACGCGCCCAAGATCGCGGCGGCCGTGATCGCCACGACGGTCGCCTGGTTCAAGCTGGGGACGCTGTGGACCCTGGGGGTCGGCATGGCCTCCCTCTGGCTGCTAAACTGGGCGCTATGACCGACACGAAATTCCAGGGCACCGACTCCTACGTCGCCACCGACGACCTTAAGCTCGCCGTCAACGCCGCGATCACGCTCGCGCGCCCGCTGCTCATCAAGGGCGAGCCCGGCACCGGCAAGACGCTCCTCGCCTACGAGGTTGCGCGGGCCCTCGGCCGCCCGCTCGTGCAGTGGCACATCAAGTCGACGACCAAGGCGCAGCAGGGTCTCTACGAATACGACGCGGTGTCGCGCCTGCGCGACTCGCAGCTCGGCAACGACAGCGTCGCGGACATCGGCAACTACATCAAGCACGGCGTGCTGTGGGAGGCCTTCGAGAGCGACGCGCCGGCGGTGGTGCTGATCGACGAGATCGACAAGGCCGACATCGAATTCCCCAACGATCTCCTGCGCGAGCTCGACCGCATGGAGTTCCACGTCTACGAGACGCAGCAGACCATCGAGGCGAAGCACCGGCCGCTCGTGGTCATCACGTCCAACAACGAGAAGGAGCTGCCCGACGCCTTCCTGCGCCGTTGCTTCTTCCACTACATCCGTTTCCCGGACCGCGACACGATGCAGCGCATCGTGGACGTGCATTTCCCCGGGCTCAAGAAGGCGCTGCTGGCCGAGGCGCTCGAGGTGTTCTTCAACCTGCGCGAAGTGCCGGGACTCAAGAAGAAGCCGTCCACGTCGGAGCTCCTGGACTGGCTCAAGCTGCTGCTGGCCGAGGACATTCCGCCGGAGGCGCTGCGCAGCCAGGACAAGAAGGTGCTGATCCCGCCGCTGCACGGCGCGCTGCTCAAGAACGAGCAGGACGTGCACCTGTTCGAGCGTGTCGCGTTCATGGCCCGGGCGCAGCGCTGACGTCGTGCCGTTCATCGAGCCCGTCACGCTCACGGGCGCGCACGCGACCCTCGAGCCGCTCACGCTTGCTCATGTCCCCGCGCTGATCGAGGCAGCGCGCGACGGCGAGCTCTGGCGCCTCTGGTACACGAGCGTGCCCACGCCGGAGGGTGCGGAAGGCTACGTGAAGACGGCGCTCGACATGCGCGAGCGCCTGGGGGCCATGCCCCTGGTTGTGCGGCACAACCAATCGGGTGCGATCGTGGGCTGTACGCGCTACTTCAACGTCGACGCGCCCAACCGCCGCTGCGAGATCGGCTACACCTGGTATGCGAAGCGCGTGCAGCGTACGCCGCTCAACACCGAAGTGAAGCTCCTCATGCTCACGCACGCGTTCGAGTCGCTGCGCTGCGTGGCGGTCGAGTTCCGCACGCACTGGTTCAACTTCGCATCCCGCGCGGCCATCGCGCGCCTTGGCGCCAGGCAGGACGGCGTGCTGCGCAATCACCAGATCATGCCCGACGGCACGCTGCGCGACACGGTCGTGTTCTCGATCATCGACAGCGAGTGGCCCACCGTGCGCGGGCACCTGCGCTACCAGCTCGACAAGCCGCGCTAGCGGCTCGCGTCTATGCCGGATAGAGCCCGCGCGCGCGGGCGAAGACCCGAACGAGCCCCAGGAGCGCGTCGAGGTTCGGCGTGGGCACGTTCACGCGCTGCGCGACCTCGCGCACGACGGTGAGCAGCGCGTCGAGCTCGATCGGCTTGCCACTCTCCACGTCCTGCAGCATCGACGTCTTGAACGCGCCCAGCTTGCGCGTGACCGCGCTTCGGTCCTGCACCGACTGTTCGATGGGGCAGCCGATCGCAGCCCCCACGGCCTTGGCCTCCTCCATGACGCGCCAGCAGAAGCCGTTGGCGAGATCGTCGTCGAGGATGCGGTCGACGGTGACGCCGGTGAACGCGGATACCGGGTTCATCGTCATGTTGCCCCAGAGCTTGTACCAGACGTCCTGCTGGATGCGCTCCGAGACGCGGCATTCGAAACCCGCGGCGGTGAGGTCTGCGGCGAGGCGCGTCACGCGCGGCGAGCTGCCGCCCGCGGGCTCGCCCACGATAAGCCCCTGTCCCATGACGTGCTGCACGAGGCCGGGCTCGGGCGTCGTGCACGACGCGTGCACCACGCAGCCGACGACGTTGCGTGTGGGGATCGCCCGCGCGATGGCGCCGTCGGGATCGAGTGTCGCGAGCTTCATGCCCGCGCACGACCCCGTCATGCCGTCGAAGAACCACCACGGGACGCCGTTCATCGCGGTGAGCACGATCGTATCGGGTCCGACGAGCGGCGCGATCCGCGCGGCCACGTCGCGCAGCGCGGGTGCCTTGACCGCAACGACGACGAGGTCCTGCGCCCCGAGCGCCGCGGGATCGGGCTCCACCCGCACGCGGGGTGCGATCTCGGCCCCGTTGCTGCGCAAGCGCAAGCCGTGCGCGCGGATCGCCTCGAGCGTCGCGCCGCGCGCGATCGCGGCGACCATGTGGCCTTGCGCGGCGAGGCGGGCGCCGAGGAAGCCGCCGATGGCGCCGGCGCCATAGATCGTGACGTTCATGGTGGGAGCAGTTGCGAGGGAGAGTTAATATACAACGATGCTCACCGGCTTCTTCCTGCACCTCAAGGCGCACAAGCTGCCGGTGTCCACGCGCGAGCTCCTGACGCTGCTCGAGGCGCTCGAAGCGCGGGTGATCTCGCTGTCCATCGACGACTTCTACACGCTGTCCCGGGCCTGCCTCGTCAAGGACGAGCAGCACTTCGACCGCTTCGACCTCGCGTTCGGCACGTACTTCAAGGGTGTCGACGCGATCTTCGACATCCGCGGCGAGATCCCCGAGGAATGGCTGCGCAAGGAGTTCGAGCGCTACCTCTCCGAAGAGGACAAGAAGCTCGTCGAGTCCATGGGCGGCTTCGACAAGCTCATGGAGACGCTCAAGAAGCGCCTCGAGGAGCAGAAGGGGCGGCACGCCGGCGGCAACAAGTGGATCGGCACCGGCGGCACGAGTCCCTTCGGCGCCTACGGCTACAACCCGGAAGGCATCCGCATCGGGAAGGAAGGCGGCGGCGCGAGGAGCGCCATCAAGGTGTGGGACGAGCGTTCCTTCCGCAACCTCGACGGCGACGTCGAGCTCAACACGCGCAACATCAAGGTGGCGCTGCGCCGCCTCCGGAAGTTCGCGCGCGACGGCGTGCCCGACGAGCTCGATCTTCCCGGCACCATCGAAGGGACGGCGCGCAACGCGGGCTGGCTGGACGTCCACATGCAGCCCGAGCGGCGCAACCGCGTGAAGGTGCTGCTGTTCCTCGACGTCGGCGGTTCGATGGACCCGCACGTGCGCGTATGCGAGGAGCTCTTCTCCGCGGCCAAGGCCGAGTTCCGCCACCTCGAATACTTCTACTTCCACAACTGCGTGTACGACCACGTGTGGAAGGACAACGGGCGTCGACGCAACGAGCGCGTGTCGACCCTCGACCTCATCCACAAGTACGGCCCCGACTGGAAGGCCATCTTCGTCGGCGACGCGGCGATGAGCCCCTACGAGCTCACGCAGGCGGGCGGCAGCGTGGAGTACACCAACGACGAGCCCGGCATCGTGTGGCTCACGCGCATCTTCGAGCACTTCCGGCGCGTGATCTGGTGGAACCCGGAGCCCGGCCGCGCGTGGGAGTACACGCGCTCGACGCAGATCGTTCTTTCCAAGCTCGGCCCGCGCATGTTCCCGCTCACGCTGTCCGGCATCGCGCAGGGCATCGACGCGCTCCGGCATTGAGCCAGGCGAAACCCCGCGTCGCGGTGATGGGCGCCGGCGCCGTCGGTTGCTATTACGGCGGCATGCTCGCGCTTGCCGGCGTTCCCGTGACGCTGATCGGGCGCGCCAACCACGTCGAGGCCATCAGAAAGGATGGACTTGCGATCGTGCGCGCGGACCGCACCGACCGCGTGAACGCAAATGCGACCACCGAAGCCGCGGGTGTGGGCGGTGCGGACGTCGTGCTGGTCTGCGTCAAGTCGTCGGACACGGTGTCGGCCGCGCAGGCGATGAAGCCGCACTTGCGCAAGGATGCCACCGTCGTCAGCCTGCAGAACGGTGTTGCGAATGCGGACGCGATGCTCGACGTGCTCGACGTGCTCGACCAGGTCGTGCTGGGAGCGGCGGTGTGGGTCGGCGCCTACATGGAGGCCCCGGGCGCGGTGCGCCACACGGGGCGGGGCGATCTCGTGCTCGGCGTCACACGCAA
>CAZIZD010000302.1:0-3585 GCA_964543615.1 uncultured Alcaligenaceae bacterium
GACCCGGGCTGGCGCGATCGCTCGAAATGTCCTTGCTGTGTCTAGGTCGTTGCCGACTTCGTCACCCGGGCTGAGCGCCGCCCGGTGCAAGGTCCGGCGGGATTAAGCCGCCAGAGCGTAGGTTTCGTCGTTCGCAGTTAAGTTTGCGATTGTCAGGGTTTTACGAGGACCAACACCTCGGCATGCCCCAAGCTGCTTCACTATCCCCGTCGAGACCAGTTCACCCCCGATGAAGGATCGGCCGTTGAGGTGCGGCCGGACGTGCATTCTAGCAAGTCCCAGATTGGGACGCTGCTCCCGGTCACAAGGTTCCCCTGGCCCGAACATTCGAACATGACCCTCATGCGTTCCGAGCGCGCTCGCGCTGCTGCGGTAGGCCTGGCGGGGCGAGCGACCCTCGTGACGGTAGAATTGGCGATTCGCCCACGCGGATCGCTCGATGCCCCAGATCGTCCCCGTCATCCTCTCGGGCGGCGCAGGCACCCGCCTGTGGCCGCTCTCGCGCGAGACGGCGCCCAAGCCGTTCATGCCGTTGCCCGACGGAGACACGCTCCTCGGCAAGACCGCGCGCCGCGCCTCCGCGGTGCCGGGCTCGCACGGCCTCGTCACGGTCACCAACCGCGACCTCTACTTCCATACCAAGGACGTCTACGCCGGACTCGCCGACGCCGAGCCGCACGATGCGGCGTACCTGCTCGAGCCGTTCGGCCGCAACACCGCGCCGGCGGTGGCGATCGCGTCGTTCCTCGTCCGAGCGCGCTACGGCGACGATGCCGTCATGCTCGTGCTCGCAGCCGATCACCTCATCCGCGACCAGGCCGGGTTCGCCGCGGCCGTGGCACGCGGCGCGGAGCTGGCGCGCGAGGGACGCCTCGTCACCTTCGGCATCACGCCCACGCTCCCCGAAACGGGCTTCGGCTACATCGAGTGCGGCGAAGCCGCCGGCGCGCGTGCGTACATCGCGAAGGCCTTCGTCGAGAAGCCGCCGCTGGCCAGGGCCCGCGAGTTCCTCGCGGCCGGCACGCACGTGTGGAACTCGGGCATGTTCGCGTTCACGCCCGCCACGTTCCTCGCGGCCTGCGAGAAGTACGCGCCCGCGGTGCTCGCCGCGGCGCGCGCGTCGTGGCAACCGCTCTCGCAACGCGCAAGCGAAGCGATGCTCGAGATCGACGCCGCGACGTTCGCCGCCGCACCCGATCTTTCGATCGACTACGCGGTGATGGAAAAGGCCGCGGCGGATGGCGCGGTCGCCGTCGTGCGCGGCGACTTCGACTGGAGCGACGTGGGCTCCTGGCAAGCCGTGTCCGAGCTCTCCGACGCCGACGCGCACGGTAATCGCGGCAGCGGCGAGCGCGTGGCCATCGATACGCGCGGCACGTTCATCCACTCCGAGGATCGCGTGGTCGCGACCATCGGCGTCTCCGACCTCGTGATCGTCGACACGCCCGACGCGGTGCTCGTCGCGCACCGCGATCACCTGCAGCGCGTGAAGGAGGTGGTGGGGGAGTTGAAGGCGCGGGGGCACGACTCGTACAAGATGCACCGGACGGTTGCGCGTCCCTGGGGCACCTACACGGTCCTCGAGGAAGGACCCGGCTTCAAGATCAAGCGCATCGAGGTGAAGCCCGGCGGATCGCTCTCGCTGCAGCTTCATCATCGCCGCAGCGAGCACTGGGTGGTGCTGCGCGGCACCGCGCGCGTCACGTCGGGCGAGAGCGTGTTCGACCTGCCGGCCGGCGAGTCGACGTTCATTCCGGTGGAGACCATGCATCGCCTCGAGAACCGCGGCACCGACGTGCTCGCGATCATCGAGGTGGCGTGCGGCGACTACATCGCGGAGGACGACATCGTGCGCTTCGACGACAAGTACGGCCGCACGACCGCCTGAGACGGATTCAGCGCGCCGCGTACCTGGCGGCGGACAGTTCCGCGAGGAGCCGCGTCAGGTTGTCCTGCGCCTGCCTCTCGAAGCGCCTGGCGAACCAGTCGGTGCGAAAGAAGCGCGGACGGCGCTTGAGCGCATGGATGAACGCCGAGAGGCCGCGATAGTAGTCCGCATCGCTCTGCGCCGCGAACTCGCGGCGCAGGAGCCCCCCGTTGTACATGAACTCTTCCCACGAGGCACCGAACCCTGCGAGGTCGATGTCGTCGATGAACTTGCAGTCGTTGCTGCGCGGCGTGCGGTTGCGGCGCGTGGTGAGAACCAGCGCGCAGACGCGGCGCCGGAACGCGGGCGTGGTGCCCGCGGCGTGGGTGAGGAACAGCGCCGCGCTCCGGCGCTCGTTGGTGGCGTCGCCGGGCACGTAGATCGCGTCGTGGAACCAGAGCGCGAGCTCGACGGCATCGGGGTCGTCGAGATGCTCCAACACCTCGTCGAACCGCGCGAGGCAGTCGTCGATGTGACCGAGGTTGTGGAACTGGCGAAACTTCTCGCTCAGGCGATCGCGAAGGTCGCCGTAGACCGTAGTGGCACTCGGGGAGGGCGGCGAATCGACGCAGCGACGCCAGAGCTCGCCGAACCGGGTGCCGTTGGCGCGACCGATTCTCATTGGCCGTGAGCTTAAGGGATCGCCGACCTCGTGAAAAGCCCACCCATCGCCGGCCCTCGTCACGACCGCGTTCGCATGCGACAATCCGGCCGCCCCGGCATGCCCGCTTCCATCGCCGTCCCAACCCGATCCCCGCCATGTTCGGTTTCCTGAACCAGAAGAAGGCAGAGCATCCGCGCATCGCGCAATTGCGCCAGCTCGGCCTTTTCTCGACGCTCAAGCCGCGCGAGCTGCGCGTGGTCGACGGACTGCTGCACGAGCGCGAGTACCTCGCAAGCGAGGTCGTGTTCGATGCAGGCGAGGAAGGCCAGGCGCTCTACGTCGTACTGAAGGGGCGGGTGCTCATCTGCCGCCAGGGCGATCCGGTCAACGGCCGAATCGCCGAGATTCCCGAAGGTGCGCTGTTCGGCGAGCTCGCGCTGCTGGACGGCATCCCGCGAACCGCGCAGGCGCGCGCACTCGACAACTGCACCATCGCGGCGCTGTCGCGCGCCGACTTCGCCGGCCTCCTCGATACGCATGCGGCCATCGCCTCCAAGGTCGCCCTGCAGCTCGCGCGCGACCTGGGCCAGAAGCTCGTGGCCCGCTACGTGACCCTCGAGACTCGCCCCCTGTGAACGGCGGCTACCTGGCCGGCGGCCCGTTCGTCTGGCTGATCACGATGGTGATCACGACGCTCCTGCTGGTCGCGTCGACCAAGGCGCTGTGGCTCGTGGTGCCGCTGCTCATCGCGATCATCCTGTACTACATGCTCTACCCGGTGGTGCGCCGGCTCACGCTGTCGGGCATCGGTCGCGAGGCGGCGGCGGGCATCGTCGCGGGCAGCGTCACCCTGCTCGCGGTGCTCATCATGTATCCGCTGCTGCCGTGGCTCGCGGCGCAGTCGGTGGCGGGTCAGGAGACGTTCTATCGCTACCTCGAAGGCGGTCGCGTGCTGATCGACCGCCTGCTCGCGGGACTCGAATCGCAGTTCGCGTTCCTGCGCCGCCTCGACTTTCACGCCGAGGTGGGCAAGCGGCTCGCCGAGTTCGGCGAC
>CAZIZD010000302.1:3595-5776 GCA_964543615.1 uncultured Alcaligenaceae bacterium
AAGGTCCAGGGCAAGATCAGCGAGACCCTGCTCGCCGCCGCGGCATCGCTGCCCACGCTGCTGCTCGCGCCTTTCTTCGCGTTCTTCTTCCTGCGCGACGGCACGCTCTTCACCAAGCTCGTCACGCGCGGCGTCCCCAACGCGTTCTTCGAGCGCACGGTCTACATGTTCGAGCGTGTGGATGCGACGGCCAAGTCCTATTTCCAGGGACTGCTGCAGCTCACGGCCATCGACACGATCATCCTCGGCACCGGGTTTCTCATCGTCGGCGTGCCCAACGCGATCGTAATCGCGCTGATCGCGGCCTTCCTCGAATGGATCCCCATCGTGGGATCGGTCGTCGGCTGCGGCCTCGCCGTGCTGATCGCGGCATCCGCGCACCAGAACGACCTGTGGGTGGTGTATGGCGTGCTGGCGGTCTTCTTCGTCAACCGCATGCTCGACAATTTCTTCTTCATCCCGCTCACCGTGGGGCGCAGCGTGCGCATGCATCCGCTCCCTGCGGTGCTGATGGTCTTCATCGGCGGCGCGGTCGCGGGCATTCCCGGCCTCATCCTCGCCCTGCCGCTGGCAGGCGTCGTGGGCACCATCGTGGGCACCATCTTCGGCATCGTGCGCGATCCGCGGCTGCGCGCGCGCAATGCGCATGCGCGCGCCCTGCTGCACAAGCGCGTCACCTCGGACCTCGCGACCTGACGACGGCCGTCACCGCGCACCGGTCCACCCGCCTTCGCCAGCGCTTCATCGCGGGCCGCAGGCGGCAAAGCCTGATCGTGCTCGGTATCTGCGCCGGGCTCGCCGCCGCCTCACTCTGGATGTATGCGGGGGTCGAGTCCTCGTTGCGCGAGCTGCGCGGCCAGGGCCTGCCGGCGCTGCTCGACGCCAAGACCAAGTCCCTCGAGGTGTTCGTCGCGGAGCGCCGGGCGGACGCCGAGCGCTTCGCGCGCGACCGCGAGGTGGCGGCCATGACCGCGGACCTCGTCCGCCTCGCTCGCACGGGACCGATCGACGCCCATTGCGCCAGCGACGAGGTCGCCCTGTGGCGGGCTCGCGCCGGAGCGTTGATGCGCGCGGAGCGCGCGGCCGCGATCACTGCCATCGATCGTCGCGGTCTCATCGTCGCGTCGACGCTCGAGGAAACCTGCGGCATGGAAGCCCAGCCGCGCCTCGCCGCGCCGCAACTCGCGCAGGTGTTCGAGGGCCGCACGCAGTTCATCCGACCGTTCGCGGGGGACCCGAGGCTGGTGGCGGCGCGTCCTTACCTCGATGCGCGGCCGCTCGCGTGGATCGAAACCCCCGTTCGCGATGCTGCCGGGAACGTGGTCGCCGCGATCGGCATCGCCACGTTCGTCGACCGCGACTTCGAGGCGATCCTGAGCGCCGCGCGACCGGGCAAGACCGGCGAGGCGTATGCGTTCGACGAATCGGGGACCCTGCTGTCCGAGATTCGCGACGCGCGCGGGCTTCGCCGCGCCGGACAGTTGCCCAAGGATGCCAAGTCCGCCGCATTCCGGCTTCAACTCCGCGATCCCGGACGCGAGCTCGACGCCTCGGAGGTGCCGCCCGGATCGCCCGCCGACTGGCCGCACACGCGTGCGGTCTCCGAGGCGCTGGCCGCCGCCGGCGCGACGAGCGGCAGCGTCCCGCTGCAGGGCGTGCTGCTCGATCCCTACCGCAACTATCGCGGCGCGGAAGTGATCGGCGCGTGGCGGTGGCTTCCGGCCGAGCGCATGGGCATCGTGGCTGAGATCGGAGTGGACGAGGCGTATGCGCCGTTGCGTTACGTGCGGGCCACCGTGGCCGCCGTTCTCGCGTTGCTCGTGGCGACCGCGGGATGGGCGGCGTGGACCACGCTCGCGCTCGCGCGTGCAAGCGGCGCGCCTGCCGCAGGACGACGCATCGGCGCGTACCGGCTCGAGCGCGAGCTCGCCGAGGGCGGCATGGCGACGGTCCACCTCGCGCATCACGCACTTCTCAAGCGTCCCACCGCCATCAAGATCCTGAAGCGGCATCTGACCACCGACGAGCTCGCGGCGCGCTTCGAGCGTGAGGTGCGCCTCGTGACCGAGCTCTCGCACCCCAACACCATCGAGATCTACGACTACGGTCAGACGCCCGACGGACTGCTCTATTACGCGATGGAGTACGTCGATGGCATCACGCTGGACGCGCTGGTGACGC
>CAZIZD010000303.1:0-5758 GCA_964543615.1 uncultured Alcaligenaceae bacterium
GCCATCGTGTCGCCCTTGCTCTCGATCATGTAGATCGTGTGGCCCGGCGTGTGCGAGTACAGCGCCAGCGCGCGCACGCCCGGCACGAGCTCCGTCGAGCCTTCGAACGGCTTGAACCG
Organism: uncultured Alcaligenaceae bacterium; assembly: GCA_964543615.1. Classification (GTDB taxonomy): domain Bacteria; phylum Pseudomonadota; class Gammaproteobacteria; order Burkholderiales; family Casimicrobiaceae; genus VBCG01. The sequence goes on from CAZIZD010000303.1 coordinate 120, forward strand.
GCCCGCCGCGACGTAGGGATTGATGGAAAGCATCGCCCCCTTGAACGCGTTCTTCGCATCCTGCGGCGCCGCGTCCATCTTCGCCTGCGAGAGCCAGAGGTCGGCGTCGCGCTTGTCCGCGCGCACGACGGCATTGGGAAAGATGATCCTGTCGCCGCTCACGAGACCGCCCACGTGATCGCCGTGCATGTGGGTGATGTAGATCTCGTCGATCTGCTCCGGCTGGTAGCCCGAGGCCTTGATGCTGTCGACGAGCTTGCCGAGCGTCGGGCCGAACAGGGCGCCTGCGCCCGCATCGATCATGACGAGCTTGGTGCCCGTGTTCACGAGGTAGGCGTTGACCGAGGTGGGCACCGGGTCCTTGAGGAAGGCCCGGCTCAGCATCTCCTCCACCCGGTGCGGCGCGACGTTGGTGAGGAGCTTGCCGAGGGGCAGAGGAACGACGCCATCGGACAGTGCCGTGACCTCGATGTCGCCGACCATCATACGGTAATACCCGGGCGCCTGGGTCTTGACCGGCGGCGCGGCCGCGTGTCCGTGCGTGGCGTGGAAGAGGCCGGCGGCGAGCGCCACGAGCCCGGCGATGATCTGCTTCCATTGCTGCATGTCGCTACTCCGCTTTGATTCCCGCCGACTTGATGAGGATGGACCAGCGGTCGGACTCCCTTGCGAGCCAGGCCGCAAACTGCTCGGGCGTATCCGTCGTTCCGTCGATGCCCATCCTGGCGAACTGCTCCTGCATCTCGCGCGACTTCTGGATCGCGTTCACCTCCGCATTGAGCTTGGTGACGATGTCGCGCGGCGTTCCCGCGGGGACGAAGAGGCCCTGGCCCGCGATGGATTCGAATCCGACGACGCCGCTCTCCGCGATGGTCGGGACCTGCGGCAGCAGCGGATTGCGCTTGGCCGAGGTGACGGCGATGGCCTTTACCTTGCCGCCGTCGATGAGCGGCTTGGATGCAGCGCCGCTTGCGAACGTGAGATCCACCTGGCCGCCCACGACGTCGTTGATCGCGGGGCCGGTGCCCTTGTAAGGAACGTGGACGATCTTCGTGCCCGCGGCGCTGTTGAGGCTCTCGAGCGTGAGATGGTTGGAGGAGCCCGTGCCCGGCGATGCCATGTTGAGCTTGCCCGGCGCCGACTTGTCGGCCGCGATCACGTCCGCGAGCGAGTTGAACTTAGAGCTCGCGGGCGCGATCATGATGAGGCCGAACGTCGCGATGTTGTTGACGGGGATGAGATCCTTCGTCTGGTAGGGCAGGTTGGGGTAGAGCCACGGGAAGGTCATCACCACCGAACTGTCCGCGAGCAGCAGCGTATAGCCGTCCGGCGGCGACTTGGCCACGTAGTCGGCGCCGATGGTGCCGCCCGCACCCGGCTTGTTCTCCACGACGAAGGGCTGCTTCATGCGCTCGGAGAGTTCCTTGCCGATGAGGCGCGCTAAGATGTCGGACGCGCCTCCGGGGGCGAACGGAACGACGATGCGGACGGGCCGGTTCGGCCAGGCCGCTTGCGCGTGGGCCGGGGAACTCGCGATCGATGCGCATACGGCGCACATCGATGCAAGCAGTGCCAGCAGATGCTGCTTCGCCATATGACTTCCCCCCATCGATGCACGCCATTCGCGAGCGCGCGAAGCGGCGATGTTACCCCCAAGATGCGCGGTTCGATAGATCACACTGGAGAGGATGGCAGATGCGAGGCAATCCCATGCGTGCCGGCGTTGCACGCGGCGAACTGCAGCTCGGTACCTGGGTCAACATGGTGCGCAATCCGGCCATCCTGCCGCTGCTCAAGGCCGCGGGACTCGATTTCGCGCGCGTCGACATGGAGCATTCGTCGCCGTCGATGGAAACGATCGCCGACATGGCGCTGGTCGCGCGCGCGATCGACTTTCCCATCGCGGTGCGCCCGCCCAAGGCCAATCGCGAGTGGATCACGCGCCTCCTCGACGCTGGCGTGTGGAACCTGCATTGCCCGCAGGTGGAGAGCGCAGATCATGCGCGCGAGATCGTGGCGGCGTCGCGCTACGCGCCGCTCGGCCTTCGCGGCAACGGCGGCCTCGGTCCGGCCACGGATTTCGAGACGACGCTCCCCCTCGCGGAACGCCGCGCATTCGCTAATCGCGAGGTCTTCGTCACGGTCATGTTCGAGACGGAAGCAGCGTTCCGCGACCTGGATGAGATCGCCGCGATGGACGGGATCGATGCGCTGACGCTGGGTCCGGCGGATCTCGCGCAGGACATGGGCGTCTTCGGCACCCCGGATCAGGCGCGCGCCCTGGACGAGAAGCGCGATCTCATCCTCGCCGCCGCGAAGAAGCACGGCAAGACCTGCTCGATGCTGGTTGCGAGCCAGGAACAGGCCAGGCAGTGGAAGGACGCGGGTGCGCTGCTGCTCGTCTACCTGAGCGACGTCGAGATGCTGCACACGGCATTCGGCCGGGCGATTGCGCAGATCCGCGGCTAGCGGCTATTTCCCGGGCGGCGCGCCGTTGACGGTGCGCACGCCCGCGCGCGGCACGAGCGCGAGGGCGCATGTCATGCGGTTCGGCGCATCGGGCGTTGCGATCACCTTGGTGACGAGGTTGCCTCCGTCCAGCGAGACTTCGCCGAAGCGAACTGCGCTGCTGCGCCGCACCGCGACCAGGACCAGCTTGCGGTCGAAGTCGACGGCCGGCGCCGCACCCTTCATCTGGCACGTTGCCCACACCCCCTGCCACGCTTCCGTCGTGCCCACGGAGGACTGCACGAGGGGCGGAACGGCAATGGGCATGCGTCCTGTCCACGTCGCCTCGATCTTGACCGGCGTGGACGCGCTCGCGATGCCGGCGAAGCCCAGCGCCGCGAGCACGACCAGGCCGCGCGTCACGACTTCTTGGGCGTGCGATGCGGGCGGAATTTCTCGGCGCATGCGATCACCTGCTCGCGCGTGGGAAACTCGAGGCACGCGCGCGGGTCGCGCGACGAAGGTGCGTCGCCGTTCGTGCGGGCCGCGGGCGCGGCATCGGCAGGTGCAGGCGCGCCCTGCGCGCAGACCGTCGATGCAACCCCGCAGAAGAGCGCGAAGAGAATGGATTTCATGGGGCGTCCCCCGTGCGTGAGCGGATTGCCATTGTGGCGAAGTCGCGGACGTTTTGCCATCCGCACGAACGTGCCGTCACCGCGCGGAGGATGCGAGATTCGCGACCTCGGCCAGAAGCCCGCTCGCGGCGGCGATCACGGGGCCGGCGAGAGGGTCGCGCTGGAACTGCGCCATCGGGCCATCGCCGAAATGAAGACCGTCGGTCACGAGGAAGCTCAGTCGCACGCGACCCCGCTCCGGCGGGGCGAGCCGCGGCTTGTCCCATGGTCCCGTGCGCGCGACCACTTCGCGCGATGCCGCGAACAGGCGGTCGACGAAAGCGTCGAGAGTCCCATTGCGTCCCTCGAAGATCGACACAGCGCCCGTGTGATTGATGTAGCGCACGCCGCCGTCGCAATATGCCGCGAGCGTGTCGAGGCCGGCGTCGAGCGCCACTTCGACCACGACGCCCAGGAGATCCTTCTGTGGAAATGCTTCGCCATCCTGCGCGAGCCTGCGGCAGGCGAGCAGGCGCACGCGTGCGTCGACGGAGGTGTCGGTGGCGAGCGCGCGGACCGCTTCCGCGGCGTCCCGGTCGACGAAGAGCGTGCGCTGCCACGGCGCCGGCTCGCGATCACCGGGCGCGAACGCGCGAGGATCGTCGCAAAAGAGGAGGTGGTAGATCTCGTTGGCCGCGGCGTCGCGATAGGGCGCGAAGCGCGGCGCGGTCACTGCTTGGGCACCGACGGCACGCCCCCGAGCTCGTTCGCCCAATCGAGCGCGCTGCGGCACCAGATCTGCCGCTTCGGCGGCAGGCTCTCGCGTTCCTCGAGGCAGCCGACGCGAAGGGAGTACGCCGGCGTGTCCTCGACGGCCGCGGAGTAGACCGGCGATCCGCACGTCTCGCAGAAGGCCTGCACGCGCTTGTTGCCGCTCTCGGCGGTCTTCTGGAAGATGCGCGGCGATCCCGCGAGGAGCGTGAAGCTTTCGCGCGGCGCCGGCACCGACACGCGGAACGGCGCGCCGGAAAAGCTCTGGCAGTCGGTGCAATGACAGGCGGTGACGCGCGCCGGATCGATCTCCGCCTCGTAGCGGATCGCGCCGCAATAGCAGCGCCCGTGGACTTTCATGACGGCCTCCTGCCGGGGCGGTGCGTCAGTCCCCGAACTCTTCGTTGATCGCCTGGACCTTCACGCGATCCGCGAGGAACGCGTCGACGCACAGCGGATCGAAGTGCTTGCCGCGCTGGCCCCGAAGGTATTCGATGCCCTCGTCGAGGTCCCAGGCGTGCTTGTATGGGCGCTCGCTCACGAGCGCGTCGAACACGTCGGCTACCGCGACAATGCGCGCGACGAGCGGAATGTCCTCGCCATGCAGGCCATTGGGGTAGCCCGATCCGTCGTACTTCTCGTGATGCCCGAGCGCGATGATCGCGCCCATGGACAGGTACTTCGACGGGCTTCCCTTGAGGATGTCGTAGCCGATGCGCGGGTGCGCCTTCATGACCTCGATCTCCTCCGGGGTCAGCGGGCCCTCCTTGAGGAGCACGGAGTCGGGGATGCCGATCTTGCCGATGTCATGCATGGGCGCCGCCACTTCGAGCACGTGCACCGTCTCCGCGCCGAGGCCGAGATGCGCGCCGATGAGCGAGGAGTACTTCGCCATGCGCATGAGGTGGTTGCCCGTGGTCTTGTCGCGGAACTCGCCGGCCTTGGCGAGCTTGGCGAGCGTCTCGAGCTCGCGCTCGTGGATCTCGGACACCGACTTGTCGACCTGGTACTGGAGGACGCGCGCCTGGTCGGAAAGGACGATCTTGTGCCGGCGCAGCTCGAGCAGGTTGGCGCAGCGCGCGCGCGTCTCGTGCTCGTCGAGCGGCTTGATCAGGAAGTCGGTGGCGCCTGCCTCGAGTGCGTCGTAGCGGATCTTGCGGTCGTCGACGACGGTGATCACCACGATGGGCACGTCGACGCAATGCGGAAGCGCGCGGATCTGCTTCACGAGCTCGATGCCGTCGAACTCGGGAAGCTTGTAGTCGGTGAGCACGATGTCGACGCGGTTGTTGCGCGCGAACTCGAGCGCGCGCGACGGCGTGTCGAAGAGCTCGAGGTTGAGCTTGCCGTCGATCTGCCGCACGATTTCCGCGAGCAGCAGGCGGCTCGAAAAGAGGTCGTCGACGATCAGCACGGTGTTGCGTTGCGCGCGCGCGAACGCGAGCTCCGACACCACGCCGGATCCCGACAGGGAGGTGCGAGCCTGCGCACCCACGGACTTACCTCCTGACTTCATGTTGGGGACGGGCAATCCAGCCGTCGTGGACCAGCGTACACCAGCGTGAGAATTCGGCAAGGGCGCCGCGGACGTGGCCTGTCCGGACACTGCGGGCCGAAGAGAGAGTTGAATGGTCGGGGCGAAGTGATTCGAACACTCGACCCCCTGCACCCCATGCAGGTGCGCTACCAGGCTGCGCTACGCCCCGACCGAACTTGCAATCATACCAGACAGCGAAGGACTGCCGCCCTCAGGCGCGAAGGAGGTCCAGCACACCCTGGAGATCGCGCCGAAGGGACGCCAGGTCG
>CAZIZD010000304.1:0-5734 GCA_964543615.1 uncultured Alcaligenaceae bacterium
ACCGAGCATCTCGACGACGGCGAGGGCGAGATCCTCGCGCGCGTGCGCAGGATCGTCGGGCCGCACGTGCCGGTGGTCGCGAGCCTCGACCTGCACGCCAACGTCACGCGGCGCATGATGGAGTTCGCCGACGGCATGGTGGCGTACCGCACGTACCCGCACGTGGACATGGCCCCGACCGGCAAGCGCGCCGCGGAGCTCCTGCTGCGCACGATGGCCGCGGGCAAGCCGTTCGCGCGTGCGTTCCGGCCGCTTGACTTCCTCACCGGCCTCTCGTCGCAGTCCACGTTCATCGAACCGGGCAAGCGACTCTACGAGCTCCTCGAGGCGCTCGAGCGCGAGCACGACACCGTGCTCTCGTTCACGCCGGGCTTTCCGATGGCGGACTTCCCGGAATGCCAGATGGCGGTGTTTGGCTACGGCCCCGATCCCGCGCGCGTGCAGCGTGCGGTCGATCGCCTCGCAGACGCGATCCACGACGCCGAGCCCGAGTTCGCGCTCGACCTTTACGCTCCGCACGAGGCGGTCGCGCGCGCGGCGCAACGCGGCGACGTGGGCTCGCCCGTCGTGCTCGCGGACACGCAGGACAATCCGGGGGCAGGCGGCAACGGCGACACGACGGGCCTTCTTGCTGCGCTGCTCGAGCAGGATCCGCGCGATGCCGTGCTGGGACTGCTCATCGATCGCGCGTCGGCCCGGCAGGCGCACGAGGTCGGCGTGGGTCGCAGCGCGGTGTTCCGGCTCGGCGAGACCTCCGGCGTGCCGGGGCACGTGCCGCTCGAAGGCGAGTTCGAGGTCGTGGCCCTCGCCGACGGCAATTTCACCTGCACCGGGCCGATGTTCAAGGGATTCAAGATGCAGCTGGGTCCCATGGCCGTGCTGCGCAAGGGCAACGTGCGCGTCGTGCTCGCGTCGAAGAAGGTGCAGGCCGCCGACCAGGAGATGTTCCGCCACGTGGGCATCGAGCCCGTGAAGCAGCGGGTCCTCGCGCTCAAGAGCTCGGTGCACTTTCGCGCCGACTTCCAGCCGATCGCGCGCGAGATCCTGGTGGTCGTGGCGCCCGGTCCGGCCAAGGCCGATCCGACGCTGTTCCGCTGGACGCGCCTGCGTCCCGGGCTGCGCTTGAAGCCGCTCGGCCCCGCTTTCGCATGAAGCGCAAGTTCGTCGTCGCCCTCGTCAAGCACGAGACCAACACGTTCTCGCCGATCGCGACGCCGATCGCCTCGTTCGGGCACGGCGAGGGTCCAGCGTTCGGCGCGGAGGCGCGCGCGCGCTTCGAAGGCACGAACACGCCGATGGCCGCCTACCTCGACATCGCGCGCCGCGAGAACGCCGAAGTCGTGACGCCGGTGGCCGCGGAGTCATGGCCGTCCGCGCAGGCGTCGCGCGCGACTTTCGAGACGCTCGTGCGCCCCATCGAGGACGCAGTGCGCGCCGGATGCGACGCGGTCTTCCTCGACCTGCACGGCGCGATGGTCGTCGAGGACTGCGACGACGCCGAAGGCGAGATCGCGCAGCGCATCCGCCGCATCGCGCCCGGCGTGCCCGTCGCGGTCACGCTCGACTACCACACCAATCTGTCGTCGACGCTCGTCGACAATGTGACGGTCATCACGGGGTACAAGACGTATCCGCACGTCGACATGTACGAATCGGGAATGCTCGCCGGCGGCATCCTGGTCGGCGCGCTCGACGGCATGATCGAGCCCGTGATGGCGTGGGGATGGAAGCCGCTCCTCGCCTCCATCATGCGGCACGCGCCCGAGGATGGCCCTTCGGGCGACATCGTGCACTTCGCCAAGCGCATGGAGGCCGACGGCACGGTGCTGGCGGCAACCCTCTTCCCCTCGTTCCCGCACGCGGACACGCCGTTCACGGGCGTCTCGGCGGTGGTGGTGGGCGACGCGCGCCACGGCGGCCGCGAGCATGCCCATGCCGTGTGCACGCACATGCTCAAAATGGCGTGGGACCGCCGCGACGAATACGTCTTCCATCCGGTTCCGCTCGCCGATTCGGTCGCGCGCGCGAAGGCGCTCGGGCTCGGCAATCCGGGCGCGCCCGTGCTTCTCATCGACCATTGCGACAACTGCGGATCGGGCGGCGCGCAGGACGTGATGGACGTGGTCCGTGAGGTGCTGCGGCAGGAGCTCGACGACGTCGCCATCGCTCCCATCCGCGATCCCGCCGCGGTGGCGGCGATGATCGACGCGGGCGCGGGACAGCACGTCAAGGTCCTGCTCGGCGGCCACACCGACATGCCGAGCGTCGGCCTGCGCGGAACGCCGCTCGAAGTGGAAGGCCGCGTGCTCGCGATCACCGACGGCGAGTTCGTGGTGACCGGCCCGATGTACACGGGCATCCGCATGCATCTCGGCCGTACCGCGGTGCTCGACACCGGCAGGGCGCAGATCGTCGTCACCGAGCGGCCGCACGAGCCGTTCGATCTCGGGGTCTTCACGCACGCGGGCATCGACCCGCGCGCCAAGCGCTACCTCCTGCTCAAGTCGCGCATCCACTATCGCGCGGGCTTCAAGCCCATCGCCTCGCATATCGTCGAATGCATGGGGGCCGGCGTCACCAACGCGGACCTGTCGGTCTATCCGTACCGCAAGCTCACGCGCCCGATCTATCCGCTCGATCCGATGTAACATTTGCGCCCCATGCCCACTTCGCGCGATTACATCCTCCTGATCGACGTTGGCAACACCTTCCTCAAGTGGGGGTTGTTCCGGCCTTCGCACGAGGGCACCGCGCGCGAGAACCGCGTGGAGTCGGGCCACGCGCTGCTCGAGGAGATCACCGCGCTTCCCGCGCAGCTCACCAAGTTGCCGACGCCGTCGCGCATCGTGATCAGCAACGTGGCCGGCACGCGCGTGCGGGCCACGACGATCCGCATGCTCGAGGTGTGGCCCGACGCGCCCGTGCCCTACTGGCTCGTCCCGCAGGATGCGCAGTGCGGCGTGGTGAACAGCTACCGCAATCCCGCGCAGCTCGGCAGCGACCGCTGGGCCGCGCTGATCGGCGCGCGTCACCTGCTGGGACCCGTGCCCGCGATGGTGGTGGTATGCGGCACCGCGACGACCATCGACTTCCTTACCGGCGAAGGCGTGTTCAAGGGCGGCGTCATCCTGCCGGGTGTGGGCCTCATGCTCCGCTCGCTGCATGAAGGCACCGCGGCCTTGCCCGACCAGGGCGGCGAGTTCTTCGTGTACCCGACGCAAACCGTCGATGCCATCGCGAGCGGATGCCAGCACGCGCAGGCCGGGGCCATCGAGCGGCTGTTCGCCAACGAGCAGCGCATCCAGCCGGGCGTGGTGTGCATGCTGTCCGGCGGCGCATCGCCGGCGGTCGCGCCGCGCCTCACGATCCCGTTCCAGCTGCAGGAGAACCTCGTGCTCGAGGGGCTCTACCGGATCAGCCAGTCGCTCTAGGCGCGCGGCGTGCAACGCAGCTGCGGCCGGCTGATCCGGGCAACTGGAGTGGATCCCAGAGCCCCGGTAAAGCACCTGTCACCTCGGGCACGCGTCTTGCACTGCAAACGCGTACGAACGCCCTACTCAGGTGAACATGGATACGGCCAAGGCTGCCGTGGCGACCACCGAAGCGTCTGCGAAGGGAACCTGCATAGGACGTGCATTCGCAGTCCCTGCCCGGCGCCGGCCGCGTACCGTCGCAAGAGGCTGCCTGCGAATCGGTCGCCATCCATTCGGAGCCCGGAGACAGAGATGTTCACGGTCGTGTCTGTTGGTGACTCCAGGGTAGTCGAACGGTGACTCTAGCGATCCTATCCGCGGCCACGCTGATAGCGCTGGCGTGCTGGTGGTGGTGGCGCCACTCGGCAAAGCGCGGGCAATCCTCCGCGGCACGGGCTCGGCCCACCGGGCGCCGCGCCGGCAGCTTCCGCTGTGTCGAGATTCACCATGAGGGCACTGCGTGCGCCGCGGTCAGGCGGATCAGGGACAAGCGATTCCTGCCCGGCGAAGCCCCCGAGATCCCCGTGGCGGGATGCGACGCGGTCACATGCTCCTGCCGCTACGTGCATCACGCGGATCGCAGGTCCGCTGACCGGCGCACCCCCTTCCCAATGCGCGCGAGCGGACCCCCTTCATCCACGGGAGAACGGCGCATCAAGAGGGACCGCCGAAGGCCTGCGAAGACCACCGGGCGAAAAGGCGGCCGCTAGATCCTTCCGTAGCGTCATCGAGCCGGGCTAGGTCGCCAACCTTTGCGCCATGCGACGACCAGGAGCACCGCGACCGTCGCGCGCAGCGCAGCCGCCGGCCGCGGACGTCGAACACGATCGCATGCTTGCCGGACGCGAACTCGTCCTGGCCTACCCACTGATTCACCCAAGCGCTCGACGGCTGACCCGCGGGCGCCGCCACGGCGCGCTTCGTTCCTTTTGGCACGTCGGACGCGCGTCTTGACGCGTTCCGCTGCGCACCGTTTCGAATCTTGCCGAGCTTGACTTCGGTCAACTTCGCGGTCGTTGCCGCGGCGCAGCATTGACCCCAATGCGCTAGCAGGGAGCCGGCGCATCCGGAGCGCCAACCACCGCGCGTCGCGCCGCGGTCGAAGGTCAAGGGGGTTTCCAATGCGGGTCAAGTCCATCGTCGCTGCCACGGGCATCCTGGCGGCGCTGTTTTTGTTCGCCGTCTCACCGGCGGCGGCGCAGTCCACCAAGGCGCCCGACAACAAGCCGGCTTGCGCCAACTGCCACGAGAAGGCCCACGACACCATCATGCTGACGGCGCACGGCGCCGCCAACGATGCGAGCGGCGCGGCATGCCAGTCATGCCACGGCAGCGCCGCCGAGCACCTCAAGGACCCGAAGGTCAAGCCCGCCAACGCGCTGACCAACGCCAACGCCACTGCCGACGAGAAGTCCGCCGTCTGCATGGCGTGTCACGCCGGCAGCCGCCACCTCGACAAGTGGCGCGTGAGCACGCACCGCAAGGTCGAAGTCTCCTGCGTGAGCTGCCATACGATGCACGGCGCCCAATCGGCCGCCAACAACAAGAACGTCCGGGCCGCGTCGTTCGCGGGCTCGCCTTACACGACGACATCGCGGCAGCTCGCGTACAAGAACTGCATCACGTGCCATACCGACATCCGCGCGGAGATCATGAAGCCGTCGCACCACCCGATCATCGAGGGCAAGGTCACGTGCAGCGATTGCCATGACCCGCACGGATCGCTGACCGCCGCGAGCCTGCGCGCCGAGTCCAACGTCGACTTGTGCCTCAGCTGCCATGCCGACAAGCGCGGTCCGTGGATCCACGAGCACCCGCCCGTCATGGAGAACTGCGCGACCTGCCACACACCGCACGGCTCCGCGCACAACCGCCTGCTCGCGCAGAAGCCGCCCGCGCTGTGCGCCGACTGCCACCCCGGCGGCCACACGCACGGCATCTACGACGGCCGCGGCACGATCCCCGGCGTCCAGCCTTCCAACATCCGCTTCGAAGGCAGCGGATGCGTCGGCTGCCACCGCCAGATCCACGGGAGCAACGCACCTGCCTCGGCCTACGGCCAGTACTTCCTCCGCTAGCCACGTCGGAACCAGGAAAAAGCCATGAGAACGAAGCTCATCGCGACGGCAATCGCGAGCATCATCGCCAGTACCGGTACGTTCGCCGCAGACGACGATTTCAGCGGATTCGTGTGGCAGGGTTCCGCCACGGTCGGCGGGCGCGGCACCAACACGGACGGCGGCACGCGCAACGGCGCGTAC
>CAZIZD010000305.1:0-5722 GCA_964543615.1 uncultured Alcaligenaceae bacterium
CGGCAAACGAGCGTGTCGACGCAAGGCCATGTCATCGCCGAGCCGTGGGACTTGGGCGATGGCGGCTATCACGTCGGCGGATTTCCACCGGGCTGGTCCGACTGGAACGGCCGCTATCGCGACGCGGTGCGCTCGTACTGGAAGGGCGACGGCGGCCTCGTGGGCGAGCTCGCGAGCCGTCTCTCCGGCTCGAGCGACATCTTCGCGCCCGGAGGACGCGGTCCCACCGCCTCGATCAACTTCATCACTGCGCACGACGGCTTCACCTTGCGCGACCTCGTGACCTACAACGACAAGCACAACGAGGCCAACGGCGAGCACAACCGCGACGGCGAGTCGCACAACCGGAGCTGGAACTTCGGCGTGGAGGGTCCCTCGGACGATCCTGCGATCCGCGCGTTGCGCCTGCGCCAGATGCGCAACTTCCTCGCGACGCTCTTCTTCTCGCAGGGCGTGCCCATGCTCGTCGCCGGCGACGAGCATGGCCGCACGCAGCAGGGCAACAACAACGCCTACTGCCAGGACAACGAGCTGTCGTGGGTGCCGTGGGATCCGGACGAAGAAGGCGGCGCGCTGCTCGAGTTCACCCGGCGCGTGATCGCGTTGCGCAACAGGCATCCGCTCTTCCGGCGCCGCACGTTCTTCCGCGGACGCGCCGTCCGCGAATCTGGCGCCAAAGACATCGTGTGGCTTCATCCCGATGGCCGCGAGATGAGCGACGACGAGTGGAGCCACGGCCACGCGCGCTGCCTCGGCGCGCATCTCTCCGGACGCGGTCTCGGCGAGCGCGACGAGCATGGCGTGCCGGTGGAGGACGACGACCTCATGCTTCTCCTCAACGCCCACGACGAGACGATCGCGTTCCGACTGGGCCACGACGGCGCGCCATGGCATGCACGCATCGACACGTCGGCGGCCGACGGCTCGCCGCCCATCGCACTGGTCGAAGCCGGCAGCGCCTATGCTCTGAACGCGCGTTCCCTGGTGCTCCTCTGCCGTCCACGATCATGACCGACGAACTCGACCGCCGTTGCGAGGCCCTCGGCATCGCGCTCGCCTATCACGACATCTGGGGGAACTTGCACGCAACGCCGGAAGCCACCAAGCAGGCGCTCGTGGCGGCGATGCATGCCGAGGGCGCGCCTCTCGCGGAGGAGGCCGGCCCCGTGCGCACGGCGCGTTGCCACATGCCGCCGCCGGGCGCGCGGCTCTTCGGCCCCGCGGTCCAGCTCTATGCGCTGCGCTCGAAGCGCAACTGGGGCATCGGCGACTTCACCGACCTCGCGACGCTCGCGCGCGCCGCCGCGGCGCAGGGTGCAAGCTTCGTTGGCGTCAATCCGCTGCACGAGCTGTTCCTCGACCGTCCCGCGGAGGCAAGTCCGTACAGCCCGTCGACGCGACTTGCGCTCAATCCTCTCTACATCGACGTCGAGGCGGTCGACGGCTTCGATGCCGTCCGGCCGATCGTGGCGGGCGGCGCGTTCGCCCAGCGGACCGCCGCGCTGCGGGCCGCGACTTTCGTCGACTACGCGGCCGTGTGGGAGGCCAAGCGTGAAGTGCTGGCGCTGCTGTTCGAGCATTTCGAGCGCGCGGCGCCGGTCCAGTCACGAGACGCGTTTCGTGCGTTCGTCGCCGCGCAGCGCGACGCCGTCTACGATGCCGCGCTCTTCGACTCATTGCAGGCGCACTTCCGCAGGCACGATGCGAATGCATGGGGCTGGCCGGCGTGGCCCGTCGAGTACCGGCGGCGCGACGGCGCGAGCGTCGCGGACTTTGCGCGCGATCACGCGCGATCGGTCGAGTTCCACCTCTTCCTCCAGTGGCAGGCGGACCTGCAGCTCGCGCGCGCGCATGCGGCCGCGCTGGACGCGGGAATGTCGATCGGCCTGTACCGAGATCTCGCCGTGGGCGCCAATCCGGGAGGCGCAGAGACGTGGCAGGACCCCGGACTGTTCGCGGAGGGCGTGCACGTGGGCGCGCCTCCCGACGACTTCAACCGCAGGGGACAGGACTGGGGACTGCCGCCCTGGATCCCCAACGAGCTGCGCATCGCGCGATACGAACCGTTCGTGAAGCTCGTGCGCGCGAACATGCGTCATGCGGGCGCGCTGCGCATCGACCACGTCATGGGGCTCGCGCGTCTCTACTGGATTCCGCGCGGCATGTCGCCCGAGGAAGGCGCCTATGTCCGCTATCCGCTCGACGACCTGTGCGCAACGCTCGCCAACGAGAGCGCACGACAGCGATGCGTGGTGGTGGGCGAGGACTTGGGCACCGTGCCCGACGCGCTGCGCGAGACGCTGCGCGACGCGGGCGTGTACTCGTACCGCGTGCTGTTCTTCGAGAGGAACGCCGACGGCGCGTTCGCCACGCCCGCGTCATATCCGGCGCAGGCGCTGGTCTCGATCAGCACGCACGACCTTCCGACGCTGCGCGGATTCCTCGAGGGCACCGACCTCGCGCATCGCGCGCGGCTCGCGCTGTTCCCGAGCGACGCGCTGCGCGAGCGACTCCATACCGAGCGCGACCGCGAGCGCGCGGAACTGCACCGGGCGCTCGCATCGGCGGAGGTCGCGGGCGGCGACGTCGCGGTCGCCGTGCATCGTTATGCCGCGCGCACGCCGTGCGCGCTCATGACCGTGCAGCTCGAAGACGTCTTCGGCGAAGCGGAGCAGGCGAACCTGCCGGCGACTCTCGACGACCAGCATCCCAACTGGCGGCGCAAGGTCGGTATCGACCTCGAGGACTGGGACGGCGACGGACGCTTCGCGCGCATCTGTGCCGCGATCCGCGGCGAGGGCCGCGGGTCGTAGCTTGCCCCTCGGCCGCGGCTACTGCGGCTTCTTGGTCCCCATCGTCTCGGCCGCGGTAGCCTTCTGGCTCGGCGGGGAGGCTGCCGTGCCCGGAGGCGAATGCGCGCCAGCGGCCTCGAGCGGCTTCTGGCTCTGCGGGGAGGTAAACGGCCCCGGGGCTTCGCACGGCGGCGCGGAAGCCGACCCCGACGGCACCGGCTTGCCGGCGGCCTTCTGATCCCGGCGGTACGCCTCGGCCACCCGATCCTGCGACTGGCAAAGCTGGTACGCCGCGACCTTGTCCTGCCAGGCCGACTTGGCCTTGGCCTCTTCGGCCGCCGCCTTGGCCGCCTCGGATGCGGGTGGAAGCACGGCAAGCGCGTTCGCGGCGGCCAGGCCCAGGAGCGCCACCACCATAGTGAACCTATTGATTAAAAGCATGTTTCCCTCCGGTCGGTAGACAGACGGAAGGATTCGCGAGTGCGCCTGCCGGCGCCAGCGGCGAGGGCCGCGACGGGCCGTAGGACTTGGCCGACGCCGCGGATGGGCGGGCCCGGGGGGCACACCTGATCCGTCGACTTTTCCCCGCCGACCCCGATAACCGAGGCCAAGCAGGCTGTTTCACACAGCCTGTTGCGCCGCAACACCCTGTTCCGCGCCGACTGACGTCCCACATCTTGTGTTGCGCGGCATTGATAAAACACCTTGTTTCGGACACGCGGACTCTGTAGCATTCATCTTATCGTTGTACGCACGTTCCACAGGGGAGAACACCATGGCGACAACCGGCCATGCTGTGCGCGATACGTCTACCAAACACACGGGTCTGCTGAATCTTCTTTCGCGGATCCTCCTCCCGCTCGGTCTCTTCGCAATTGCGATGTTCGGCGCGGGCGTCAACGCCGCGCACGCGGCCAAGCCCGAGAAGGTTTCGAACGACCTGCGCAAGGTGCTCACGAGCTCCAGCTCGGTGAAGTGGGCCGCGAACACGAGCAAGGGCAAGTACGTCCAGGTCGTGATCAGTGCCGTGAGCTCGGACCCCGGCCTCACGCCCCTTCGCGCCGCCGTGCTCGCCAAGGGCGGCTCGGTGCTCTACCAGTACCAGGCCACGCCTGCGTTGCTTGCGATCGTTCCCGCGAGCGCAGTCGATGCACTTGCGGCGCGCAACGACGTCACGTTGATCGTGCCCAATCGCACGGCGCAGCGCACCCTGAGCTTCGAAGAGATGATCACGGGCGCGGGTTCGCTGCGCGCTTCCAATCCGTCGTCGTTCACCGGCGCGGGAGTCGCCATCGCGGTGCTCGATTCCGGCATCGATACGTGCCACGCCGCATTTGGTGGCCGCATGAACGGCAACAGCGGCAACTGCAAGTCGAGCAATCGCATTGCGGCGAGCGCGGACTTCACGAAGATCAGCGCATTGTCGACGAACGACTGGACCAAGCCGGTCGACTTGTCGGCGGGCTATGTGCCGGGAAGCAACACGTACAAGACGTACCAGAAGTGGATCGACAACTCGTCGAAGGCCAATCCCGACCCATACGGCCACGGAACGCACGTTGCGTCGATCGCGGGCGGCCAATCCATCAGCGGCGCGCCCGACTCCACCGGTCTCGCGCCCGGCTCGACACTCATCGATCTCAAGGTCCTCGACGGTGACGGCGTCGGGCAGCTCGGCGACGTGCTCGCGGCCATCGACTGGGCCATTGCCAACCGCAAGACGTACAACATCCGCGTCCTTAACCTCAGCCTGTCGACGCCGACGGTGGGGTCGTATCTCAACGATCCGCTGTGCAAGGCGGTGCGCGCCGCATCGTCGCTCGGCATCGTGGTCGTTGTCGCCGCGGGCAACTCCGGTCAAAGTGCCGATGGCAGGGAAGTGCTGGGTGCCATGGGTGCGCCGGCCGTCGAGCCTTCCGTGATCACGGTCGGTTCGGCGAATGCGCGCGACACGCTCACCCGGGCCGACGAGACGCTGAGCAAGATCAGCTCGCGCGGACCGACGCGCAGCGGCTGGGTCGACAAGCTCGGCGTGCGTCACCACGACAATCTGCTGAAGCCTGATCTCATCGCCCCGGGCAACAGGATCGTCGGTGCCCTCGCCGGCAACGGCAAGACACCCAACGTCATCGCGGCCGAGAATCCCGAACTGGAAGTCAGCGGTTACAACGCCGGCTCCAACGGTCGCCTGCTCAAGCTCTCAGGAACCTCCATCGCGGCACCGGCGGTTGCGGGCGCTGTCGCCGTCATGCTGCAGGCGAACCCCGGTCTCACGCCGGGCCTCGTGAAGGCAATCCTGCAGTACACGGCCCAGCCTCTGCCCAATCTTTGGCTGGTGCAGCAAGGCACGGGGCTGCTCAACGTCGACGGTGCGGTTCGCGTCGCCCAGTCGCTGCGCACGGACATCGCGGGCCTCAAGACGGGTGACCGCCTGGTCGCCAACGGGAAGAGCCTGCCGGCCGGTCCCTCGATGCTCAACGGTGAGCCCGTCGCGTGGAGCGGCATTATCACCGCGGGTGGCGCCCACGTCGTCGGCGGCGCCGGCGTGCTCGAGAAGTACCAGGGCATCTACGACGCGAATCTCCAGTGGACGCGGCGCTTGGTCACGCGCACCACGCCCATTTACTTCGCGGGCAGCACCGATCTTCCAAGAGCGTTCGTGCAGCGCTTCGTGGGCAACGCGAAAGTTCTCTCCGCAGGCGTGAAGGCGCTCGATGCGGCTGCTGGACCGACCAACGTCGCCGCGCGTTCCGGCGGATTCTTCGCGAGCACCGCCTTCCTCTCGTCTGCAGCCAAGTCGCAGGGGATGGTGCTTGCCGACGGCATGGTCCTCGCGGACGGCATGGTGCTTGCCGACAGCCGACTGCGCGCCGAAGGCATGGTCCTGGCGGACGGCATGGTCCTGGCGGACGGCATGGTCCTCGCGGACG
>CAZIZD010000306.1:0-5720 GCA_964543615.1 uncultured Alcaligenaceae bacterium
GGCGCCGCGCGCGAAAGCGCCTGCCGGTGCCGTCGCCGCCCGCGGCGGGCCGCCGGCCGCGGCGCCGCGGGGCGAGAAGCTGTACTTCGACGCGATCCGGGCGATGCTCGAGCGGGTCTCGGACTCGGCGGCGGAGCTCCTGGGCAAGACCTGGGAGAGCCCGCCGCGCAACCTCGTCATCCGCCGCATCTGCGTGCCGCCCAACAGCGTGCGGCCGGGCGTGAAGAGCTTCGGCGGCGCGGGCAACAGCTACCACGACAGCACGAACCTCCTCCAGCACATCGTCAAGCGCAACGGCCTGCTGCCGCTCCAGCTGCCCGAGGCGATGGGCCCTCTCGGGCCGGCGGGCGCCGTCGACCCCGAGCTCGACCGCTCGGTGCAGAACCTCGAGCAGATCTGGTACGACCTCACGATGGGCTCGAGCGGCACGAGCGTGACGCAGGGGTCCAGCGGCCGCCGGGGCCTGGTCATCGGCACGCGCTCGGTCCACAGCTTCCTGCGCAACCTCGCGCGCAAGGAGGGCAGGCTGCGCGCCAACGGCCTGGGCCGGCGCGTGTTCTTCATCAGCCGCAGCACGATCAGCGGCAATACGGCCTGCAAGATCGACGAGGTCATCATCCCGCTCGAGTTCGCGCGCACCCTGCAGGTCAAGGAGACGGTGCAGGAGTACAACCGCGACTGGCTCATGACGTTCTTCCTCAACGGCCGGCGCCAGTACCCGGGCTGCACGCACGTCGTCCGCCGGGCGACGGGCGAGGTCCACGACGTGGCGGGCCTGCGCGACCTGCGGCTCGAGGTGGGCGACGTGCTGTTCCGCGACGCGGTCAACGGCGACCTCGCGTTCTTCAACCGCCAGCCGACGCTCGAGCGGTCGAGCGTGGGGGTCCACCGCGTCATCGTGACCCAGGACCCGGCGGTTCATACCTTCCAGTTCAACGTGTTGGCTTGCGAGCTCTACAATGCAGATCAACGTCGAGGTCTGTAACAGGTAGCCGCTTCGAGAGGTACAGTGCCTCTCTCGAAGACAAACGGTGTAAGCATTGTCGGTTTCGTCCACAGAAACTGATACAACTACCTAGTCACGGCTGCCGCCGCAACGGCAGCCTGCGAGTGCGACTCGCAGTGGCGAGATTATCAAATTGCGGGAACCCCCTTAAGCGTCAAGTACCAAGCGCGCGTAGCGATACGCGCGTGGCCAGGTTAATAGCCTCGGGTACTGATGTTAGAGTGATGCTGACTTATACATCGCGAAGTAAGTCTGCATGGACGAATTCATTGACACCATCATCAACCAGTGGGAAAACACTCCTGTCGAATCCGAGCTCACGTCCGACGACGTCGAGCGGATTGTGCAAGAGTGGACCGAATACTTCACACAACCAGCCAAACCACTCAAAAAGTGTGCCACATGCATGGTGGACAAATGCGAGACGGAGTTCTACGTTCTCAAACGTGGTACAAACCGCTTCCCATTCACATCATGCAAGCCGTGTACATGTGCCAAACAACGCGCACGCATTCAAACACCGGAAGGGTCTGCAAAACGCAAGGCAACAACTGCAAAGTACGCTGCCGGGCACACCGAGCTAATTCGCGAAAAGAATCGACGGTATCAGCCGACCGCTAACGCGCGTGCGGTGGAACGTCGCAAAACCGATCTCAACTTCAAGATGGCTGGCGCCCTTAGAAGCAGAATCGTTGTAGCTCTGCGAGGCAAATACAAAAGCGCCAAGACAGTCGAGCTCATCGGCTGTTCGGTCGATGAGTTTATCGCATGGATCGCGCACCAATTCTCTGGTGAAATGTCGTGGGACAACTACGGCAGTCGCTGGGAAATCGACCACGTGCGTCCTTGTTGCTCATTCAATCTGGCCGACCCGGCCCAACAGCTCGAATGCTTCAACTGGAAAAACCAGCGACCCGCGTTGTGTTCGGACAACCGAAGTAAAAATGGTTTCATCGACCATGAGCTAATCGCATCACATCAACAAACAATCAATGAATGGATCAAAACACTCCAAACATCAACGGTAACAACCTTGACGATTGGGCAATCCGCAGCCAAGCTTCCTGCAACTGAGGAAGAAGGTTCAGAGACTAGACGGTAATCGGTTGTCGTCGATCGACGACAGCTTAAGGTATAGTCCACCCGCACGGAAAACCGTGTGGAATTTCGGAATCATCTCGCAATTATGGTTGGTAGCCACCATTGCGCCCGAAAGGCCTCCCAGTTCGACGGAGACCAGATGAACTTATGGATCGCGCGAGGCGCGGGTCCGCGGGCGGAAGCGCTCGTCATGTCGTCGGTGGCCAACTGGTTCATCAGCACGAAGACGAGCGACCCCGTCAACGGCCAGGTCCAGGACTCGACGATCGGCGCCAACGAGCTCACCCGGTCGGCCGTCGTCATGGACAAGTACCACGCGATGGCCCTGTTCGCCGGCACGGCGACGAGCCCGCCCCGGTTCGACCGCCGGCCCGCCGGCCACCGGTACACGGGCCGCGAGGTCGTGTCGCTCCTGCTCGCCGAGACGCCGATCAACTACGCCCGGCCGCCCAGCAGCGGCAGCGAGGTGTACGCGCCGTACGTCGGCATCCCCGCCGACGAGCGCCTCACCGTCATCGAGCAGGGCGTGCTCGTGCGGGGCGTCCTCGACAAGCGGTCGGTCGGCGCGAAGCAGCGCGGCGGCGTCTTCCACCTCATCAGCCGCGAGTACGGGCCCCAGCGCGCGCTCGACATGATCTTCGCGCTGCAGCAGATGGCCCTCCAGTTTCTCATGTCGCGCGGCTTCACCGTCGGCACGGCCGACCTGCTGCCCAGCGCGGCGGCCCTCGACCAGATCCGCGCCGAGGTCGCCACGGCCGAGCTCGACGCCCGCGCCGTCACCGAGCGGCTCCTCCGGGGCGAGGTCGTCCCCCCCATCGACAGCACCGTCCACGAGTTCTACGAGGGCCAGCAGCGCAACGCGCTGAAGCTCAACGAGGCCGAGCTGCTGCGCTGGATCCTGGGCACGATCCGCGCCGACACCAACGGCTTCTTCCGCATGATCGCGACGGGGTCGAAGGGCACGAACCCCAACCTGATCCACGTGTCGGGCGCGATCGGCCAGACGACGATCAACGGCGAGCGGATCCGCGCCCAGTTCGCCTTCGGCCGCACCCGGCCCGGCTTCCCCCGGTTCGCCACGGAGCCCGCGGCGTACGGCTTCGTGCGCAACTCGTACATGACGGGCATGACGGGCGGCGAGTTCGGCTTCCAGAACCAGAACGGCCGGTTCGACCTCATCAACAAGGCCCTGTCCACCGCGTCGACGGGCTACTTCATGCGCAAGGGCGTCATGAACAACCAGTCGTCGCTCGTCGACAACCACCGCCGCGTCACGAAGGCGACGCGCGTCGTCCAGATGCTCTACGGCGAGGACGGCCTCGACAGCCGCGAGCTCGAGAAGGTCGAGTTCCGCAGCGTCGCGCTGGGCGACGCCGCCCTCGAGGCCGCCTGCACCGCCGACGCGGGCGCTGAAGCCGCTAGCGCTGTCGCCGAAGCCGTCGCCCGCATCCGGGCCGACCGCGACTGGTACCGCGCCGTGTTCCTCCGGCTCGAGGCCGTCAGCGCGTCGGGCCAGGCGTTCACCGCCGAGCTCCTGATGCCCGTCAACGTCGGCCGCATCGTCGAGGGCGTCTTCATCGCGGCCAAGCGCGAGGGCGTCAAAGCGGCCCCCCTGACCGCAGCGGGCCTCCGCGCGCGGATCGGCCGAGTCCGAGACCTGTGCGACCGCCTCCCCTACGTCCTCGTCAACGAGATTCAGGAGCGCAAGCGGGCGCCAGTGCCGGCCCACAAGCGGGCGGCGTCGATGCTCGTGCAGATGCTCGTGCGGTTCGAGCTGTCGCCGGCGGTCCTGGCGCGCATGACGGACGCGCAGCTCGACTTCGTCTGCGACGCGGTCCGCCAACGCTACGCCCAGTCGCTCGTCGACTACGGCACGGCAGTGGGCCTGCTGGCCGCCCAGTCGATCAGCGAGCCGCTCACGCAGTACATGCTCGACAGCCACCACCGCTCGGTCGCGGGCGGCACGAGCAAGGCCGGCCTCGTCCGCATCGCCGAGATCTACGGCGGCCGCGCCGTGTCCGAAGAGCAGACGCCGGCGATGCATCTGCCGCTGAAGCGGGCGGTGCTCGGCGACGCGGCGGGCGCCCTCGGCGTCGCGCAAGAGATCGCCAACAGCATCGAGCACGTGACGCTGGAGAGCTTCACGCGCCAGCACGACACGCTGCTCGAGCCGTACGGCGCCCGACTCGCCTACCCGCCGACGGCGGGCGACGCGGCCTGGATCGCCGAGTTCGAGCGCGACCACCCGCTCGTGCGCCCGCCCGGCGACCTGACGAACTGGTGCTTCCGCTTCCTCCTCGACAAGGCCGCGCTCGTGCTGAAGGCGATCGACCTCGAGCTCATCGTGGGCCGCCTGCGTCGCATCCACCCCGGCTTCTACGTCGTCCACACGCAGGAGTCGGTGCCCGAGGTCGTCATCCGCTGCTGGGCGCGCGCGTCGCTGTTCAAGAGCGGCGGCGACCCCGAGACGGCGGCCGAGGGGCTGCTCGAGAAGCTGTTCGACACGCCGGTCCGGGGCATCCGGGGCATCCGGCGCGCCGCAGCCGAAACGGTCCAGCGCCACCGCGTCGGGCCCGACGGCGCCCTCGTCAAGGAAGACCAGTACGTCATCAAGACGGCCGGCACGAACCTGTACAGCGCCCTGCTCCACGGCGCGGTCGACACGACGAGCGCGGTGTCGAACTCGATCGGCGACACGGCCCGACTCTACGGCATCGAGGCGGCGCGGGCGAAGATCATCGCCGAGACGCGCGCGTTCATGGAAGACGGCACGCCCAACCTCCGCCACCTGTTCCTCTATGCGGACGAGATGACCCGCACGGGCCGCGTCACCAACATCGAGCGCGGCGGGCTCAACGTCCGCGAGCCCGGCAACGTCCTGCTGCGCGCCGCGTACGGCGCGCCGATCAGCGTGATCACCGACGCTGCCCTCTCCGGCGCGCGCTCGCAGGTCTACGGCATCGCGACGCCCCAGCTGCTGGGCGCTGTGCCGCAGATCGGCACGCTGTACAACAGCTTCGTCGTCGACGAGGCGTTCGTCAAGGCCAACACCCGCTCGGTCAACAGCGTCCTCGACGAGCTCGAGTGATCTTGGCTCGCGCTGCCTCCAGCCACGTGAGCGAGCACTCGGCCACCACACCGGTGCGGTGGACAACCGCATGGTGACTTTTTTCGCGGCCGAAGTATACTCGCGCCCCTGTGTCGTCCGCATGCCGGTCCTGACCTGTCCCAAGTGCGACGCGGAGTTCCCCACTAAACAGAAGATGCAGCGGCACCTCGCACGCAAACGTCCATGCGAGCCGATCGTCGAGGCTGACACCACTCAGCAAGCCGCGGCATTTCGCTGTCACGGTTGCGGCCGCCCCTACAGCCGCGTGGACAGCCTGAAGCGCCACCAGCGCGCGTGTTCGATCCTGACCGGAACCGTCGCGGT
The DNA here is from genome assembly GCA_964543615.1 of uncultured Alcaligenaceae bacterium. GTDB lineage: Bacteria > Pseudomonadota > Gammaproteobacteria > Burkholderiales > Casimicrobiaceae > VBCG01. The sequence continues at coordinate 5,541 of CAZIZD010000306.1, forward strand.
CGCGGCGCCGACGAGCCTGAAAAAGCAGCGAGAACACTTCGAGCGCGAGCTTGCGCGGCGCGACGCGGCCATCGCCATCCTAGCGGCCCGACTCGACCAACTATCCGATATGTCCACCTCTCCCGTCACATCAGGCGACGCTCAACAAACCGAGGAGGCTGACGAAGAGGCTGACGAAGA
>CAZIZD010000307.1:0-5666 GCA_964543615.1 uncultured Alcaligenaceae bacterium
AGTCCTGCGAGAAGGCGACGCCAAAGGTCGTGAGCTCCACGCGGCCCTTGAGCCGAGGATCCCACAGGTCCTTCCACGACGTCGGTGCGGGGATGCCCGCCTCAGCGAGCTTCTGCTTGTTGTACGCGATGCCGAGCGCGGTCATGCTGCTCACGACGCCGATGCCGTCGGGGTCCTTGCCCAGGTCGTAGACCTTGTCCAGGTTCTTGACGATCGCCGGATCGATTTTCGCGAACAGGCCCAACTTCTTGCCCGCGGCGTGCGTGAGCTCGTTCGACCAGTACACGTCGATGGTGGGCCGGTCCTTCGCCGCCTGGATCTTGGCCAGGTTGGACAGCGCCGTGCCGACCGACAGCACGACCTTGCAGCCTGTGGCCTTTTCGAACGGCGGCGCGAGCTGGTCGCGCACCATCGTCTCGAGCGCGCCGCCGAAGGTGGCGAACACCACCTCACCTTCGAGCTTGGCCTGCGCTCCGGCCAGGCGCGGCACGGCGAGCGCGCTCGCGGCGGCGGCGGATGCCTTGAGGAACAGGCGGCGGTAATGGCGGCGGTCGTCGTGCTGCATGATCGTTCTCCTCCTATGGGCGCGTTGGCGCAAGCAAGGGCGCGAGCGCGCGTATCCTGGTTGTCGAATCCATCGTCGCGATGAAGTCCGCGAGCGCGCCCGTCTGCGCGGGCGTCAGCGTGCGAACGGCGAGTCCCGCGAACTTATCGCGAATTTCCTGCGCCGTCATCGGATTGTCGGGGCTGCCGGGCGGCGCGTCGAGCCTCCTCCGCGCGACACTGCCGTCCGCGAGCTCCGCCACGATCTCGCTCGAGTCGACGTCGGGATAGCGTGCGTCGAGCTCCGGCGCGTGCTCGGCCCGGATGCGCGCGCGCAGGTCGCGCAGCGGCGGAGCGTTCCAGGGCTCGCCTTCGAAGTCGGACACCGTCACGTTGCCGTTCGCGAGCACGAGCGCGACGAGGTACTGCACGCTGTACTGCGCCTCGAGCTGCGACGCGATGGTTGGACGGTCGCAGTCGCGGATGGCGTCGCGCGCCATGCGTACGATCACCGAACGGACATTGTCCGCGCGAAAGCGGGGATCGTCGCGACGCAGCCGCACCGCGGCCCCGATGGCGCTGTGCGCGATGCGGTTGCCCGGGAACGGCTTGCATTCGGTGGCGCCGATGAAGAACGTCGAGCCCAGCCCCTCGAGCAGCGGCGCGGGATCGCGACGTGGCGACATCGCGTGCAGGAGGCCGTTCGGACCCTCGAGCGGCGCGGGCGGGGCCGGCATGCCGCGCGACGCCAGGTCCGCGGCGCGGATGCCGCTCGCCGCGGCGTTGGCGCCATGGAACGCGGTCATCTCGAGGGGCCCGCGGCGCCGGTATTCGGTGAGGCCCGCGGCCTGCTCCGCCGCGAGCCCGAACGCCGCCTGCATGCGCCGCGGATCGAGTCCGGCGAGGCGTCCCGCCGCCGCGGCGGCGCCGAAGCAGTTGAGCGTGCCCGTGGGATGAAAGCCCGCGTCGAAGTGCGAAGGACGCATCGTCATGCCGATGCGCACGCTGACGTCCACGCCGATGGCGACCGCGGCCAGGAGCTCCTGCGCGTTGCGGTCCTCCCGCTCGGCCACCGCGAGTGCCGCCATGACGTTGACCACGCCCGCGTGCACGTGCGCGCGCGAGTCGGCATCGTCGAAGAGATCGATCCTGCCCGCGAAAGTGTTGGCGAACGCCGCGCTGGCCGCAGGCACCCGCGATCCCGCGCCGACCAGCGTGGAATGTTCAGCGCCCCCCTGGGCTTTCGCGTACTCCATTGCGATACGACCCGCCGGCGCGTGGAGCCCCGACAGGGCGCAGCCCATGGCATCGAGCACGACGTTGCGCGCCGTGGCGATCGTCGCCTGCGGCAGCGAGGACGCGTCGAAGGACGCCGCCCACGCCGCGAGCTGCTCGGTGTACCGAAGGGAAGGTTCGCCGCCCATGCGCCCGGCGCGCGCTGGTCAGGCGCCGTCGCGCAGCGCGACGAGCGACTGGTAGACGCGATCGGGAATCTCGATCGCGTCCTCCTCGAGGGCCCGCTTGCGATGCGCGATCGAGCCATCGAACGGCACTCGCACCGGCCCGCCGCCGGGCACCGGCGCCGCGCCGCGGATCGCGTCCGCGAGCTCCGAGGCGCGCGCCTTGAAACGGTCGACGGGCATGAGCAGCCCCGGGTCGATCGCTATGTAGAGGAAGCCCATCTCCTGCATGCCCACGGGAATCGCGGGCGTGTCGCAGAGGATGCCCAAGAGCTGCACCACGATCGACAGGCCCGACCCGCGATGTCCGCCCCACGTGAGGATCGCCCCGCGGAGCGCCGCGGTGGGATCGCGCGTCGGCCGGCCTTCGCCGTCGAGCGCGATGCCCTCGGCAATCTCCTCGCCCAGGCGCGCGTGCATCATGAGCTCGCCCTGCATGATGGTGGAGGTGCCGATGTCCCAGATGATCGGATCGGTGCTGGTCGGGAAGCCCCATGCGATGGGATTGGTGCCGAGGCGCGGCTCGCGCGCGCCATGCGGCGCCGTCATCGCGGGACCGTTGCCCGCAGCCATCGCAATCAGATTCTCGCGCGTCGCCATCTCGATGTAATGCGCGAAGATGCCCGTGTAGTAGGTGTTGTTGGCGCCGACGATCGCCATGCCGTGCGCCTTGGCCTTTTGCACGGCCATTTGCGAAACGCGATGCGCGACGACGTAGCCCACGTTGTCGCCGCCATCGACCGTGGCCGACTGCGGCGTCTCGTGCGTGACCCGGATGGGTTGGCGGCGATCGCCGAACTCCTCCATTCGCTCCTTGATCGCGAGGATGCGCGGCAGCCCGCCGAAGGTCACGCCGCGCGTGGCGGCGCCCACCAGGTGATCGGCGGTGATCGCGGCATCCTCCTGCGAGAATCCGAGCCTCGCAAGCGCGCCCGTCGCGAGCGCGTGTGCCTCTTCTAGCGATAGCCGCATGCGGCGATCCGCCTTACGCGCCGGCGGGACGGAAGCGCGGCAGCGTCACGTCGGGCGTCACGTCGTCGAATACCACCGTGAGCGGCATGTCCATGCGGATCTGGTCGTTGGGAATGCCCACGATCGAGCTGATGAGACGCGGTCCCTCCTCGAGCTCGACCAGCGCCACGTTGTACGGCGCGTCCTTGGCGAAGCCCGGGTGATAGACCTTGTGGAAGACCACCCACGAGGCCACCTTGCCGCGCCCGCTCATGCGCGACCACTCGTAGCGCTCGGAGAAGCACTTCGGACACACCGGCCCGAACGGGAACCACGGCTGGTGGCAGTCGAGGCAGCGCTGCAGCCGCAGCTCGTGCTTGTGTGCGTAATCCCAGAACGGACGGTTGTACTCGCTGATGGTGGGCAGCGGCTTCTCGTACGTCGTGCTCATGCTTATCTCCGGAAGATGACCGAGTCGCCGCGGTTCTGGCCCCACTGCAGGATCTCCGCGTCCTTGATCTGGCGCGCGCCGCATTCGCCGCGCAGCTGGCGCACGATCTCGCAGATGTGGTTCCACGAGGAGATGTGCGCCTGCGAGAGGAGGCCGCCGTTGGTGTTGACCGGCAATTCACCGCCGAGCTGGATGCGTCCGTTCTTGCAGAACTCCCACGCCTCGCCCGGCTTGCAATGCCCGTGGCGCTCGAGCGCCATCCATACCGCCGACGAGAACGCGTCGTACGTGTAGAAGCCGTCGACGTCCTTGGGCTCGATGCCGGCCATCTTGTACGCGAGCTTGTCGCGCTCGCGCGGGAACGGCTCGTTCTCGTCCTGCTGGTGGATGCCGAGTCCCGGCCGCGCGAAGGTGCCCTCGATGAGACCGCCGCACATGCCCTGCATGCCCATCATGTACACGGGGGCCTTGCGCGCGTTGCGCGCACGCTCGGCCGACGTCACGATCACCACGCACGCGCCGCCGACGGTGAGGCAGTAGTCGAGCTTGTGCAGCGGCTCGCAGATGAACTCCGAGGCCTGGTGCTGCTCGACCGTCAAGGGCTTCTTCATGAACGCGTCGTCGTTCATGAGCGCGTGGTTGCGAAACGTGACGCACACCTCGGCCAGGTCGCGGCTGGTCGCGCCGTAACGTTCGAAGTACTTGCGCGCGGCCATCGCCGCCGCGCCGCCGGGCGAGGTCATGCCGTAGGGCGGCGTCTCGTAGTGCGCGCCTCCGATCTCGCGGTCGTCCTGCATCTGCCCGTGGGTGCCGACGGTGCCGAGGCGTGACCAGTTGATGCCGCATACGCAGGCGACGTAGTTGGCCATGCCGGCGTACACGCCCATGGCGGCGTGCGCGAGGACCGTGGAGAGCTGCCGCCCGTGCGTCCAGGTCTGGTCGGCGTACGAGATGTCGAGTCCCAGGCCTTCCGCGATCTGGTCGTAATCGACACCGAACGGCGTGCCGATGTTGATGAGGAGGCCGTCGATGTCGCTGCGCGCAAGTCCCGCGTCGTCGAGCGCGTTGCGCAATGCCTGCGCGACGAGCACGACCGGGCTCACGTCCGACGTGTAGCGGTCGTACCTGCTGTTGCCGACACCCACGATCGCTGTCTTGTCGCGTATGCCGTACTCGGTCATCTGGGATCTGCCTTTCGCTTTTGTCGCGGTGTCGGGTCGGGAGGCGCCGGCCGCGCGGCGCCCGCGGATCGAGCGTGCATCCGGGTGCAGCGGCCGTCCTCGTGAGGCGCGGCGCGGGTGCATGGCCCGCTCGCATCTTCTTGCTTCCTTGCTGCTTCTCCCGCGCGGGACGCCAGGCGTCGCAAGCCGCGCGGCACATCTGTATGCACATTAATACTTTTGTACACAGACCGCAACGGGCGGGCGGCGAGGCGGCTCCGCGGGCGTAGCGCACCGGCGCCGGCGAAGGCGGATTGCGAAGGAGGAAGGCCACCGGGACGGTCGCGGCGGAGGCGCGTCCGGCAGGTAAAACAGCAGGCGCAAGGACGAGGGAGTGGCGCGCCCGACAGGATTCGAACCTGTGACCCTTGGCTTCGGAAACCAATACTCTATCCAACTGAGCTACGGGCGCGCGGCCTCTCCATTGTAGCCGATCGCTCCCTGCGTTCCTCGGAATCCGGCCTCATGGGTATAATTGCAGGTTGCGCCCAAGCCCTCGCGTTCGAAGAACGAGCCCCCGAAAAGAACCGGCAGAAACATGGCAGAAGAACACACCCCGCTGATCCAGACCCCGAAGCAGCTCGTCATCGTCGTGCTGCTCGCGTTCATCGTTCCCATCGGGCTCGCGGCCCTCGTCTCGCAGCTCGTCACGAGCGGCGAGAGGGGCCTCACCGACAATTCCGACCAGGTCCTGAAGCGCATCCAGCCGGTCGGGACCGTGGTGCTCGCCGAAGCGAGCGGCCCCAAGGGCATGCTGACCGGCGAGCAGGTCTACAACCAGGTGTGCAAGACCTGTCACGAGGGGGGGCTTGCGGGCGCGCCCAAGGTCGGCGACAAGGCCGCCTGGGGCAAGGTCATCGCGCAGGGGGAGAAGACCACGTACGACCACGCCATCGTGGGCATCCGTGCCATGCCGGCCAAGGGCGGCAATCCGGACCTGACCGACGACGAAGTCAAGCGTGCGGTCGCCTTCATGGCAGGCAAGGCCGGCGCGAACTGGACGGCACCGGCCGTCGCCGCCGTGGCCACTGCCGCGCCGGC
>CAZIZD010000308.1:0-5634 GCA_964543615.1 uncultured Alcaligenaceae bacterium
CGCTAGACGAATACCGAATTACTGAAGTAGGATTGAAACCATGCGTATCAGGAGGATCACGATACCGGCGCTCACGGATGAGGCGCAGGCGCGCATCGCGGACGCGCTCGCGGACGCCGCGTTCGATCAACTGACACACCGCACGCGCGGCCTCACCCCGCCGGCCGGCGCGCCCGGCGACCAGTACGCCCCGATGGGTCAGTTCCTCGAGCGGCCCGATGGTTTCTCGCTGTATTGGCTGTACGTGCAGGCGCTGACCGGAGAGATGCGGCGCCGGGCTGAACGCGCGGCCGCGCTGACGCATCGCCCGCTCGTCTACGTGTGCTGGTGGTGCAGGATCGAGATCTACCGGGTACGATTCGCGCTGGCGGGACTATCGCGCTCGAGGGTGCGGGTCATCCAGGCGCGCCTCGCGGCCGAATCCCTCATGGCCGAATTTGCCGCAGCGACTCGATAGCGGCGAACTCCTGCCCGGCCGCGGCATCGTCGACCGGCGGGAGCGCGGGTAAAGCCTCTAGCCGCACGCCCCAGCTCCACCACACGAACAGGCCGGCCCGAAGCCAGGCCGACACGTCATTGACGTACGGACGGGTCGCGGGCCACACCGTAGGCCACCACCACCCCACCGCCATCACGCTCCACGCCGCCACCATCACGAGGGTATGGATACGCAAATCGCGCGACGCAACGCCACGCCCGCCCCAAAACAGCACCACCGTTACGATCGCGGTCATGGCGAGCACGAGCGCGAGGTCGCGCTGAATCTCCACCAGCCAGGCAGCGAGATTCCAGCGCGGCGGGAGCGCGCTCCAGATCAGCAGCACCGAACTCCCGGCCGCCGCCGGCACGAAGTAATGACCCGCGCGCGTCCAGGGACGTGCCCATGCGCCGTAAAGCTCGAGCGCCGCGAGAATCTGGAGCGCGATGAGCGCGGGGGTAGTGGTGACCCAAAGGTCGAGGTAGGTGGAGGGCGAAACGAAGCGGCTAAGCAGGTGGGTCAAGAACGCGGCCGTCATCATGGAGGCGAACCAGGGGTAGCGGGCGGCGGGTCCGGTCGCGAGTCGCGCCACAACCGCGAGCTCCGCGACGAACGCGACCTGGACCGCCAAACTGAACGCCACCCCTGAATTCTACGCGACCGGCGGGATGTTTGGATAGACTTCCGGCATGTCCAGTACCTCCTACGCTCAAGCGTGCCGGTCGCAAACGCGGAACGCGAGTCCCGCTGATGCGGGTATATACTGGCGCAATGGCGACGACCGCAGGCTCTCTTCGCTTTGGCTTGATCCTGATCGCCGGGATTCTGTTGACGCCCGGATGGTGGAGCTTTTGGGACTACGGCTGGCGCAACTTTCAGGATTGGTTCGAAGCGCACCCGGTTCAGCTCTCTATCGCCGCGCTTTGCATTGCGGGTCAGGAGGCGCTCAGCAAGGTGCCAAAAGCGCCGCGCTCGAAAGTTTTGACCGATGTCGACAGGGATCTGATTGATGAGGAGATCGCCCAAGAAGTGGAATCCGAAGTGGCACGCCAGACGCGAGCGCTATCGGAGGAGCTTTTGAATCTCCGCAGGGAGTTCGGCGCGCTGGCCGGGCGGAACCGCACCAATTAGGATCTTGAGGCGCTCGACCGGATCGTCCGTTTCGTTCATCGCGCGCACCACGCGCGTCGCCTCGACCCCGCCCGGCGCCCACGCGCGCATCACCTGAAGCGCGACCCGCTCGGCGTCTCGACGCTTGGGGAACTCGCCCAACGCCCCAAGCGTGTCGGCAATAGCGTTGGCGGTCGGGCCGACCATCCAAGACACTATCCGCTGTGAGAATGCTCGATCTCCCAAGTCGTTGACGCCCGGGATCGCGAACACTCCAAGCTGACGAGATAAATGCTCCAGGTGTAGCATCGCCGCGATGTTGTACGTTTCCTGCCATTGCTCGAGCAGCTCCGTGATGGGCCATTCCGGGAAGAACTCGCGGAAGAATTGGACGATCAGGAATGCGGCGGGGCCGCCGAGCGCGATCGTCGCGGCGGCGAACTTCACCTGCTGCGCGGGCGAGAGGCTGCGGATGAACTCCAGTTCCTTGAAGGTGAAGACCTTGAACTGCATCACCACCTTGCCGAGCGGGGTACGGGCGAACAGCGGGGCGTCGAGCCGGCCGCTGTAGAACTGGGTCTGCCGCACCACGTCGCGCGCGTGGTCCAGCGCCTTTTGGCCACGAAGCCCCCGCGCGCTCGCCTGGTCCATGCCGGCGAGGAACGCGATCGAGCGGTTGATTTGCTCGGTCTTGTCGAAGAAGAACGAGGCGGCGCGCTGCACCTTATCGAACGGTCCGCCGAACCGCGGGCGCTCGAATTTCGCGCCCCAGGTGTCGAGCACGCCCCCGAGCTCGAGCGCCGCGAGGTCGCGAATGAACGGGTTGGCCTGCCGGGGCAGCAATACGGCCGCGAGTGCGCGCGGCGCCGCCACTCCGGTGCGCCACAGCCCCATGGCCGGCACCGTGTTGATGATGGTCTGGGTGAGGTTGAGGACCGGGCTCCACGGATTGAACCCGATCTTCGCCATATACTGGATGCCGGTCAGCCAGCCGGCGGCCTGCGCGTCGATCGGGCTGAGCCCACCGTCGAGCGGTCGACCCGCGTACTGATTGATGTACTTGTGCGCCAGGTCGCGGAGCTGCGGATCCTGGATCTTGGAGTTCAGTGGGTTCGCGACGCGCAGGAACCGCGTGACCGCGATTTTGCGCGCAAACCCCTTATGGTAGATCTCGAACCGCTTCTCCGGGTCCCGCATGCCCGGCAAGATCCACCCGAGCCGCTCCATGTCGAACGAACCGAATTTGACGTTCTTCGGGTTCGCCTTCTCGAGGATCTGGTACGCGAGGTTCACGTCGATCCCGAGTTCCTGCGCGAGCTCGGCCGCCGCGTCCTTCGACACACCCTTACGCTCGAACATCCGATCGAAATAGAAGGGCAGGTAGTTGTCGATCTGCTGCCCATCCGGCTTCAGGAACCCTTCCTTGATGCCCTGCTGGCGCGTCCACTCGAAGATCTCGTTCCAGCGATCATTGATCTTCTGCAGGCGCGCGTCGAGGAATGTGCCGTCCTGGATCGACACCACCAGCGCGGGATCCTCCCCGCCGTGCTCGAAGATGCGCTCCACCTTCGTGATGTCGCCTCCGTAGTGGTCGAGGAGCTGGCGCCCGTCACGGTAGAGCCCGATCCGCATCCGATCCTGCTGGCTCAACCCCATGTTGGCCTTGCTCCACCAGCGCGCAAGCTTGTGCTCGAGTTGCTCCTGCTCGAAGTAATGGCGCTGCGCCGCCTCGTAGATCTTGCCGCCCGCGCGTGAACGGTTCAGCCACCACGAGGGCGAATGCACCGCCTGCACCGCCTTGAGGAATGAGCTCGCCCCCACCCCGATTGTGCCGGCGGCCGTCACGGCCTCGAGCACCGTGGCGGCCTCGTCGCGCGTCAACTCCTTCAACCCTTTCCCGTCCGCGTGCTGTTTGAGGATGGCGTCGAGCTTCCAATCCGGCAAATCCTGCTGGCGCTGGCGCGCCAGGATCGCGCGGATCGCCGATGCCGGCGCCTTCGCGGGCGCGGGCTGCGCCTGCTGTTGCCGCCGGCGCTCGATGTAGCTGGCGAGCCCGAGCGTCAGGAAATCGAGCGACGCGCCCCCCGCTCCGGGTTGCGATCGTGCCGATTACGCAGTCGCTCGACCCGTCGCTCCGGCACCGCCGCGATGGTGTTGCCGGGTTCCGGCGCCACGTCGCCAGGGCTGGGGGTGGGGGCGGTGGTTTCGGCCTCCGCCGCAATTGCGCTCCCGTCATCGCCGTGCCCGATCTTGAACTTCAGGTCGAGCTCACGGAGGCGCGCGCGCTTCTGCGCCAGCAGCTCCGCCTTATCGAACTCCACCGCGCCCGCCACTTCCGCCAGGATGCGCGCGTCTTCCTGGACCCTGGTTTCAACATGAGCGCGCCGCGCCCCGATCCCATTCCACGCGCGCGTCAGCGCCGCCACCACCTGCCCAGCTAACGCTGGATCGGTACCCTCCGGGATCGAGATTGCCTCCCCAGTCAACCCGATATGGGCCAGCACGTCCGACGAGAGCACGCGATTCCCGCCGTGGTCGTTGGTCGCGACCAGCGCGAACGGCCCGTAGTGCCCAATGGTCGTGCCGACGCGCGCGGCATTGGCGCGCCGCACCAGATCCTCACCCTTGGGATCCTCCATCCCTTCGATCTGGAAGGGCTCTGTTTTGGGGTTACGCTCGACCCATTCGTTCTTCTCGCGCTCCACCTGCTGAAGGCGCGTGAGGTCGCGCTGATTCCGCTCCAGCACTTGCCGGCGGGAATCGCGGTTCCGATCCGTCCGCCACCGCGCCTCGGCGGCGCCGCGCTCGAGTGATTCGAGCCGCCGGATCTCGACCTCGAGCTCGATCCGCTCCCGTACTTCGGGATCCCCTGTAGCGATCGCCTTGATTTCCTCGAACGTCAGGACCGCGACGCTATCGTCCGCAACCTCGCGGATGCTCTTGTCCCCGCTCATTGCCTGCGCGATGAACTTCGCCTTATTGGCGAGAGTCTGCCACATGTAGGCGTCGAACGATCCCTCCGTGACGTAATGGAGGATCTGGACCTCGGGGTTCTCGTTCCCCTGCCGCTGGATGCGGCCGTTCCGCTGCTCGATATCGGCGGGCCGCCATGGTGAATCGAGATGGTGGAGCGCGATTGCCTTGCGCTGGATGTTGGTCCCGGCCCCCATCTTCTCGGTCGAGCCCAGTAGAACACGCACGCGCCCCGCGTTCATGTCGTCGAAAAGCTTCAGCTTTTTGGCGTCGGTGTCGGCCTCGTGGATGAACCGCACCTCCGCAGCCGGCACCCCCGCGCGGATCAGCTTGGCGCGGATGTCATCGTAGATACTGGGCGGCAACTCCGCCGCCGGCATCGCGGCGCCCTCGCCCTCTTCCTCTTCGCCAGGCAGCGCCTCGTCGGCGTCGCGCGCGACCGGGATCGACATGTCGAGGAACACGATCTGGGTCGAGCGCCGCTCGCTGGTGGCGCGCCAGATCTTCAGCATTTCCGCGACCGCGCGATTCACTTTCGAGTTCGGATCGTCAGGCGCGGCGGGGTTGATCAGTCGCATATCGAGCGCTGCGACACGCCCCTCGTGCGTCACCTTCAGCATATTGTCGAGGCTGGGACGAACCCCGCCGGCGCGGATCCGTTCGGCCCGGCGCCCAAGGTGCTCGACCAATGATTTCAATTCCGGCGTCGAGGGGGCCGAGATGGTGCGAGGGCCGCCGCCCGCAATTTCGGGGCGTGGAAGCTTGAGGTCGTCCGCGTTCTTGATGTCCGCAACCTCTCGGAAACCAGTCACGAGTTCAGGCAGGTTCACGAACTTCGAGAACCGCTTGTTCATGCGGAACCCGTTCCCCTCCGGCTTCAGTTCGATCCCCGACACCACTTCCCCGAACGTTCTGGCCCAATTGTCGAAGTTGTCGAGCCCGTTCTCCTTGAGCCGCGGGAGCGCGAGGTACCGCATCATCGTGTACATCTCGGCCATGCTGTTCGAGATCGGGGTGCCGGTCGCGAACACCACGCCGCGCTCACCATAGCGCTCCGAGAGGTAGCGGGTCTT
>CAZIZD010000309.1:0-5595 GCA_964543615.1 uncultured Alcaligenaceae bacterium
GAGATCAGGACGACCGCCTGCGGGTCCTTGGCCGCGATCTCCTTCACCGCCGTCTATATTTACACCTAGTTGCGATCGACGTTCTCTTCTCAGATGATCTTAAGATTGCGTTCCGTCATGTCCTTCTTGACGAACGCCAGACCCGCCTTGCCGTAGGAATCGTTCTGGTAGAAGACGGCGATGCGGTTGAGGTTGAGCTTGGTGAGGAGCTCGACGATCGCGTCCGTCTCCGCGTTGTAGCTCGCGCGCACGTTGAAGATGTACCGGTTGAATGGCGAGCGCAGCAGCTCGGCGCCCGTGAACGCGCCGACGAAAGGCACCCGCGCCTCCGTGAATATGGGCTTGGCGGCCTCGGACGTCGGCGTCCCCACGTAGCCCAGGAGGGCGAACACGTCCTCCTGGATCAGCTTGCGCGTGTTCTCGGCGGCGCGAGTCGGCTCGTATCCGTCGTCGAGGGACTTGAGGACGAGCTTGCGGCCGTTCACACCCCCTGCGCGGTTGATCTGGTCGAAATAGGCCTGGATGCCGTTGCGCATGTCCTTGCCGAGCTCGGCGGCCGGGCCCGAGAAGGCCGCGGACTGGCCGACCGTGACGGTTGTGGGCGTTACGCCGTCGGCTGCTACAGCGGAATGGGCGGCGAGCGCGAAGGCGGCCAGGACGACCGGAGCTGCAAATCGGCGGGCAATCATGGTGTCCTCTCTGACGTTTCGCGCAATCCTCCCCATGAAGCAACTATTGCGCCGGGACCTGTCGACGTACGTTACAAGAAATCGGACCGGCACGAAACTGCCATGCCCAACCCGGGGCCCGGGCTGGCCTCTGTGCCTACGCCGCCACGAGCCGGTACCCGACCCCGGTCTCGGTCAGGAGATAGCGTGGCTGCACGGGATCGGGCTCCAGCTTGTCCCGCAGCTGCTTCATGTAAATGCGCAGGTAGTGCGTGTCGGCGGCATGGGTCGGTCCCCACACCTCGGTGAGGAGCTGACGATGCGTGGCCACCATGCCGGCATTCCGCGCGAGCGCTGCCAGCAGGCGAAACTCGATCGGCGTGAAGTGGATCGCCTCCCCCGCGCGACGCGCCGTGCGCCGGTCGAGGTCGACCTCGGCGTCCCCGAAGTGGAGGACGGTGGAGCCGTGTTCCACGCGTACGGGATAGCGCAACGCCGCGCGGATGCGCGCGAGCAGCTCGCCGATGGCGAACGGCTTGGTCACGTAGTCGTTTGCGCCAGCGTCGAGCGCTTCGATCTTGGATCGCTCGTGCACGCGCGCTGACAGCACGATGATGGGCATGGGCGACCATTCTCGAATGCGGCGGATGACGTCGACGCCGTCCATGTCGGGCAGAGCGAGGTCGACGATGGCGAGATCCGGCTTGTGGGTGCCCGCGTCGATCGTTCCGCGGCGGCCCGTGGCCGACTCGACCACGCGATACCCCTCGACACCGAGGCTCGCATTGAGGAATCGCCGTATCCCGGGCTCGTCCTCGACGAGGAGGACGGTGGCGCGCAGCTTCGTCATCGTCAGCCGGACTCCGCCGGTGCCGGCGGTGGCGCTTCGATCGGCAGCGTGAAGTGGAACGCCGTCCCACCGCCCGGGACCTTTTCAGCCCAGGCCCGGCCCCCATGCAGGCGTACGATCGCGCGGCAGATCGCAAGCCCCAGCCCCATGCCCGTCTCCGAGCTCTCCACCGTGCCGTGGTGGAACTTCTCGAATACGCGCTCGACGTCTCCATCCGCGATGCCGCTGTAGTCCTCCACCGTCAGCACGACCTCGTCGTTGCGCCGCTGGGCGCGCACGCGCACGACGGTGCCGGCGGGAGTGTGGCTTGCCGCGTTCTCGAGGAGGTTGCCGAGGGCGTGCTCCACCAGCGACGCATCCACGCGGACGAGCGGAAGGTCGTCGGCGACTTCCACCAGTACGCGATGCTGCGCGAGGCGGCCCTGCAGCCGCTGCAGCAGCGAACCTACGATCTCGGGAATGGCGGCCCAATCCCGGTCGAGCTTGACCGCGCCCGTCTCGAGGCGGGTCATCTCGAGGATCTTCGCCACGTGATCGGACATGCGCTGCGCCTGCTCGAACACGCTTCCCGCGAGCGCGCGGCGCTGGTCCGCCGTGAGCTGCTCACCGGACTCCGCGAGGCTCGACGACGCGCCCGCCATCACGGCGAGCGGCGTGCGCAGGTCGTGCGAGATGGACGCGAGCAGCGCGCTGCGGATGCGTTCCGTCTCGGCCTCCACCTCGAGCGCCGCTTGTGCGGCCGCGCGGCGGCGCACGCTCTCCACCAGGCGCGAGACGATGAGCGCCACCGCGAGCATGATCGCGAAGGTGAGCAGGTACTGCGCGTCGTCGACCGTGAACGCGCCGCTCGGAGGCACGAAGAGGTAGTCGAACGCGGCGACGGAGAGCACTGCGGTCGAGATCGCAGGACCGCGCGGATAGCGCAGCGCGATGATCACCACTGCCAGCATGTAGACCATCGCAATGTTCACGAGGTCGAACCGGGCGCGCATCGTGAGCCCGGCAAGTGTGCACGCCGCGGTCGCCGCAACCGCCCAGGCCTAACCGGTCCAGTGCCTTGCGATCCGCATGGAGCGCACTCTAGCGCAACACGGCCGTAAAGATCGCGTTAAGAATCGGTCTCCACGCGTTGAATCGCGCGCCTGCCGCGCTACCTTGCAGGCATGGAAAAACGACAGAGCACCGCTTTGCTTGCCTTGCTCGCGCTCGGCGTGGTGTACGGCGACATCGGCACCAGCCCGCTTTACGCGGCCAAGGAAACGTTCAATCCCGAGCACGGCATTCCGCTCACGCCCGGGAACATCCTGGGCGGCGTATCGGCGATCTTCTGGTCGCTCATGATCGTCGTGTCGCTCAAGTACGTGCTGCTCGTGCTGCGCGCGACCAACCGCGGCGAGGGCGGCATCGTCGCGCTCCTCTCGCTCGTAATCTCCGACGCGCCGAAGCGGCGGGGGCTGTCCGGCGCGCTCGTGGCTATCGGTCTCTTCGGGGCCGCGCTCTTCTACGGCGATGCGGTGCTGACTCCGGCAATCTCGGTGCTCTCCGCGGTCGAAGGGCTGGAGGTCGGGACGCAGGCGTTCAAGCCGTACGTCGTGCCCATCGCGTGCGGCGTACTGGTCGCGCTCTTCGCCATCCAGCGCAAGGGCACGGGCACGGTGGGCCTGCTGTTCGGTCCCATCTGCGCGCTGTGGTTCGCATCGCTCGCGGCGGCGGGCGTGTGGAACATCGCCAAGGAGCCCGCGGTGCTCGCGGCGCTGAACCCGATGCATGCATTGCACTTCGCCCTGGGTCATGGAACCGCGTCCTTCGTCGTGCTCGGATCGGTGCTCCTTGCCGTCACGGGAGCGGAGGCGCTGTACGCGGACGTGGGGCACTTCGGCACCCGCGCCGTGCGTCTTGCGTGGTTCATGATCGCGGCACCCGCCCTGGTGCTCAACTACTTCGGCCAGGGTGCACTGCTGATCGCACAGCCCGCGGCCATCGAGAATCCCTTCTACCTCGCGTTCCCGGAGTGGGCGCTGTACCCGATGGTCGCGCTCGCGACGGCTGCCACGGTCATCGCCTCGCAGGCTACGATTTCGGGCGCGTACTCGCTGACGCGGCAGGCGATCCAGCTCGGCTACCTTCCGCGCATGACCATCGTGCACACGTCCGCGCGCACCATCGGCCAGATCTACGTCCCGGCCGTCAACTGGATCCTGCTGGTGGCGGTGATCGCCGCGGTGATCGGATTCGGAAGCTCGACGCGCCTCGCGTCGGCTTACGGCATCGCGGTGATGGGCACCATGGTCGTGACGACGTTCCTCACGTTCTTCGTGCTGCGGTACACGTTCCGCTATC
The DNA here is from genome assembly GCA_964543615.1 of uncultured Alcaligenaceae bacterium. Taxonomy (GTDB): domain Bacteria; phylum Pseudomonadota; class Gammaproteobacteria; order Burkholderiales; family Casimicrobiaceae; genus VBCG01. Next base: position 3,859 of record CAZIZD010000309.1, read on the forward strand.
CGCTGCTGCCGTGCCTCTGCGCAACCGGCGTGTTCCTCACCATCGACCTCGTCTTCTTCGCTGCCGCCGCGCACAAGATCCTCGAGGGCGGCTGGTTCCCGCTGGCGCTCGCCGCCATCGTGTTCGCGCTGATGCTCACATGGCGCCGCGGCCGCGAACGGATGCGCGCAACGCTTCGCGACGGCTCGCCGCCGCTGGTGGGCTTTCTCCAGGCTCTCCTGCAGCATCCGCCGCAACGCACGCCCGGCACCGCCGTGTTCCTCACGGCCAGCCCCGGCGTGACCCCGAACGCGCTGCTGCACAGCCTCAAGCACTACAAGGTGCTGCACGAGCGCAACGTCTTCCTCACGGTGGAGGTCGTGGATGTTCCAGCCGTCGCGGCGGACGAGCGCATGACGAGCGAGAAGCTCGCCGATGGATGCTGGCGCGTGACCGCGCGCTACGGCTTCATGGAGCAACCCGACGTCACCCACGCGATCGAGCTTTGGACCGGGGAGGGCGCGCCCGCCGAGCCCATGGAGGTGAGCTACTTCCTGTCGCGCGAGAAGATCGTGGCGGGCGCGAGCGAACGCGGCATTGCGCAATGGCGCGACCGCATGTTCGCCGCGATGGCGCGCAACGCGTCGAGCGTGACGGACTTCTTCAACATTCCCGCGAATCGCGTGGTGGAGCTGGGGACGCGGGTGGAGATCTAGCGCCCGGCCCGAGGCCCTATCGCACGATGCCGGCCTCGCGCACCGCGGCAACGTTGTTCATCAGCCGCAGCACTTGCCCGGAGTCTTTGGAAGGGGGCATCTCGCCGTGCGGGTCTTGCGCGCCGGGCCTCACCCATGCATCGAATCGCGCCTTGGCGGCATCGCCGTAGGTCCGGTAGATCCATCGTCCCACGTAGTAGATCGCGAGGAGAAGCAGGATCGTCTTGAACGCGCGGGCCCATGCCACCAGAACGGCAATCGACATGCCGAAGGCGACCCAGTGCCACCATGGATTTCCCGGTGACGTGACCTGGTTGATGTAGTAGCAGATCCCCACGACGAAGAGCGCCTTGAATGGCTTGGCGACCGCGTCCCACAGGGTGTTGATGGGGTTCGTGACGAACGAGAGCAGGTTCATGGACTCGGGCCCGGTTTGCGATGGGGCCGAATCTAGGCCGCGCCGATCTGGGGCACCATGGCATTGCGACGAAGGGCTCGCTTTGGGCGCCACCGGTTCGAAAACCGGCGCGAATGGAGCGGCGGGGCGCGATCAGCGAGGTCCCGGGTCACTCAGCAGCCCGGCCCCTTCGCGGACCAGGATCTGCTGGATTCGGGAAGCGGCGGGCGACAGATAGCCCTCGCGTCTCCAGAGCACGGCAAAGTCGCGCTGCAAGGTGGCGGCCCGGAGCGGAATCTCGCGAAGACTCTTACCCACGTTGGGACTGGCGAGGTTCCGTCGAGCGATGAAGCTCAGGAACTCCGTGCCCGCGACCAGCCGGGGCGTGAGCGAAATCGAGGCAGACCGGATTTGCGCGACCGGCGCGGGAAGTCCGCGGTCCATGAAGACCCGGGCGAGCCACGCGGTACTTGCCGCCGATGCCGACGGCAAGACCCACCGGTAACGCACAAGGTCATCCAATACGATCCTGCGTCGCGAGAACAGCGGGTGCCGTGCGCTGGCCACGACCACGACGGGATCCCTTGCGAGAATCCGGGACGAGAGGAGCGGGTCCGTCGACACGACGGGACAAAGCGCGATATC
>CAZIZD010000310.1:0-5574 GCA_964543615.1 uncultured Alcaligenaceae bacterium
GATCGAACTCCCGACCTTCGCATTGCGAACGCGACGCTCTCCCAGCTGAGCTACGTCCCCACGAGGGGCGCGATTATAGCCCAGCCGGGGCCTGCCCGTAAACTTCGGCCGCATCCCCCGACTCATGTCGGGGTTGGGTTCCCCTTCCCCCGCACCCACCTTGAGTAGCCCGTCCGCCGAAACCCCCCATGGAAACGCTCCTCGCCCTCATCCAGCATTACGGGCTCGCGTTCGTCTTCGTCAACGTGCTCCTGCTGCAGGCGGGGCTGCCCGTGCCGGCGTATCCGACGCTCATCATCACCGGGGCGCTCGCGGCCAAGGGCGGCACGCCGTTGTGGCAGCTCGTCGCGGTGGCCATCGCGGCCGCGCTCATCGCGGACATCGTCTGGTATCTCGCGGGGCGGCGTTTCGGCGCGTCGGTGTTGAAGACGCTCTGCCGCATCTCGCTGTCGCCCGATTCGTGCGTGCGCCAGACCGAGGCGATCTTCGCGCGATGGGGCGCGCGCTCCCTCACGGTGGCCAAGTTCATCCCCGGGTTCGCGTCGGTTGCCACCTCCATGGCCGGTGTGGTGCGACTGCCGCCGTGGAAATTCATCCTGTTCGACGCGATCGGCGCGGGCCTGTGGGCCGGCGTCGCGATCGGCCTGGGCTACGCGTTCAGCCACGCGATCAACGAGGTGCTCGCCGCGTTCGAGGCGCTGGGCCGCATCGGCCTGTGGATCATCGCCGGCGCGTTCCTGCTCTACCTCGCGGCCAAGTGGTGGCAGCGCGAGCTCTTCATCTGGCAGCTGCGCATGGACCGCCTCACGGTGCAGGAGCTCGACGAGCTCATCCGGGCCAAGCGCGCGGCCAAGGTGATCGACGTGCGCTCACCCATGTCGCAGGCGATGACGGGGCGCATCCCGGGGGCGATCACCGTCGATCCCGCGAACATCCGCGTCGATCTCGTGGCGGTTGAGCCCGACAGCGAGGTGATCGTGTACTGCGCATGCCCCAACGAATACACCGCGGCCAAGGTCGCGAAAGCATTGAAGCAACATGGCTTCAAGCGCGTGCGTCCGCTCCTGGGCGGCATCGACGCCTGGATCGCGGCCGGGCATCCCGTCGAGAAGGTGGAGCCCGCGGGTGCTAAAGTAGTGCCCATCAAGATGCAACGCACGGGCACCTGACGCATGGCCAAGGAAGCGATCCACAGCAACGACGCGCCCGCCGCGATCGGCCCCTACTCGCAGGCGATCCGGGCGGGCCACACGCTTTACCTGTCCGGCCAGATTCCGCTCGACCCGTCGACCATGGCGATCGTCGAGGGTGGCATCGAGGCGCAGGCGCACCGCGTGTTCCAGAACCTCCGCGCCGTGATGGCTGCGGCGGGCGGCACGCTCGACGATCTCGTGAAGGTGTCGATCCTCATGACCAATCTCGCGGACTTCGCGAAGGTCAACGACATCATGGCGACGTATTTCGCCAAGCCCTATCCGGCACGCGCCACGTACCAGGTCGCGGCACTCCCGCGCGGCGCGATGATCGAGATCGAAGGCACGGCCGTGCTGGCGGGCGCAGGCAACGCGCCCGCGACCGGATGGCGCGAAACGTTCGACCAGACGAAGGGCCAGTAAAGCCAAAGGCGGCGAGCCCCGGCAAGGGACTCGCCGACCAGCTGGCGCGCCTCGGCATCGCCCGCGAGGCGGACGCCGTCCTCCATCTCCCGCTGCGCTACGAGGACCACACGCGCCTCGTGCCGCTCGCTTCCGTTCAGCCCGCGCTGTCGGTGCAGACCGAGGGTGTCGTCGTGCGTACCGAGATCCAGTACCGGCCGCGGCGGCAGCTCGTGTCGCTCATCGCCGATCCCGACCATCGCGAGGCGCAGCTCGTCCTGCGCTTCTTCACGTTCTATCCGAGCCAGCAGAAGGCGCTGCAGCCCGGCCAGCGCGTTCGCGTGTTCGGCGATGTGCGGCCCGGATACTTCGGCCTCGAGATCGTGCATCCGCAATGGAAGGCGATTGCGGAAGGTGCGCCGCTGCCCGATCGCCTGACGCCGGTCTATCCCACGACCGCGGGCCTGTCGCAGGAGACGCTGCGCAAGCTCGTCGCGCGCACGATGGCGGCGGATCCTGCGCTCACCGAGGACACGCTGCCCGACGAAATCGTCAGGCGCAGGAAGCTCTGGAACTTCGGCGATGCGGTGCGCTTCCTGCACGCGCCGCCGCCGCGCCTTACGCAGGGCGTGCAGCGCTCGCTCGACGAGCGCACGCATCCTGCGTGGACGCGCCTCAAGTTCGACGAGCTCCTGGCGCAGCAGCTCTCGCTCAAGGCGCATCGCAAGGCGCGCTCGCAGCGTAGAGCGCCAGTGCTCACGGGCACGGGTGCGCTCACGAAGCAGCTGATCGAGCGCGCGGGCTTCGCGCTCACCGGCGCGCAGGAGCGCGTGTGGCGCGAGATTGCCCAGGACCTGCGCCGCGCAACACCCATGCAGCGACTGTTGCAAGGCGACGTCGGTTCCGGCAAGACCATCGTCGCGGCGCTCGCGGCGTTGCAGGCGATCGAGAGCGGGAAGCAGGTCGCGTTCATGGCGCCGACGGAGATTCTCGCGGAGCAGCATTACCGCAAGCTCGCGTCGTGGCTCGAGGGCATGGGCGTGCCCGTCGCGTGGCTCTCGGGTTCCGTGAAGGCGAAGGCGCGCAAGGAAGCGCTCGCAGCGCTCGCGAGCGGACAGACGCCGTTCGTGGTCGGCACGCATGCGCTCTTCCAGGAAGGGGTGGAGATTCCCAATCTGGGACTTGCGATCGTCGACGAGCAGCATCGCTTCGGCGTGGCCCAGCGCTTGGCACTCCGTGGCAAGGGCATGGCAGAAGCCCATCAGCTCATGATGAGCGCCACACCCATTCCGCGCACGCTCGCGATGACCTTCTACGCGGACCTCGACGTCTCCGCGATCGACGAGATGCCGCCCGGGCGCACGCCGGTGGCCACGCGCCTCGTGAGCCAGAAGCGGCGTCACGAGATCGTGCAATGGGTGGGCAAGCAGTGCGCGGAAGGCCGGCAAGCCTACTGGGTGTGCCCGCTTATCGAGGAGTCGGAAAAGCTCGAGCTGCAGACGGCGGTCGCGCTGCACGCCGAGCTCACGACCGCGCTGCCTTCGCTGCGCGTTGGCCTCATCCATGGGCGCATGAAGCCCGACGAGAAGGCCGCGACGATGGCCGCGTTCGTGAAGGGCGAGATCCAGGTGCTGGTCGCGACCACGGTCATCGAAGTGGGCGTCGACGTGCCCAATGCGTCGCTCATGGTGATCGAGCACGCGGAGCGCTTCGGCCTTTCGCAGCTGCACCAGTTGCGCGGCCGGGTGGGCCGCGGCGCGGCGGAGTCGACTTGCGTCCTGCTGTTCGAGGAGCCGGTGGGCGAAGTCGCGAAGCTCCGCCTCAAGGTGATCTTCGAGAACACCGACGGCTTCGAGATCGCCCGACAGGATCTTCAGATCCGCGGCCCGGGCGAGTTCCTGGGGGCCAGGCAGTCGGGGGTGCCGCTCTTGCGATTCGCCGATCTCGAGCGGGATGTCGAGCTGATCGAGCAGGCCCGGGACACCGCGGAGCAGCTGATGACCCGCGATCCCGAAGCCGCGCAGGCTCACCTCATGCGGTGGCTGGGAGGGCGGGTGGAGTTCATCAAGGCCTGAGGGCGTTTCTGGCCGCTGCGGCCTGTCCAGGCGACAAAGCGCGCCTCGGGCCACACCAATACTGATCTAAATCAATGATTTGCCTGTGCCGCCCGAAAGCGTGCGCTACAATCCGCCGGTCGGACCGATAGGACCCGCAGCCGCCATGTCCCTTTACGCTCTCGGAATCTCGCACACCACCGCACCGCTCGACGTTCGCGAGAAGGTGGTTTTCACGCCCGAGATTCTCACGGATGCCCTGCGCGACCTCACCAAGGCGCAGCACGCGCGCGAGGCGGCGATCCTGTCGACGTGCAACCGCACCGAGGTCTACTTTGCGGACGGCAATCCCGCGCCGGTCGCGTCGTGGCTCGCGGAATTCCACGGCCTGACGCACGACGCGCTCAAGCCCTATGTGTACACGTTGCCTTACGAGAAAGCTGTCACGCACGCTTTTCGCGTGGCGAGCGGGCTCGACTCGATGGTGCTGGGCGAGCCGCAGATCCTGGGCCAGATGAAGCACGCCGTGCGTTCCGCGGAATCCGCGGGCTCGCTCGGCCTCATCCTCAATCGCCTCTTCCAGCGGACGTTCGCGGTTGCCAAGGACGTCCGCACGCAAACCGACATCGGCAGCGCGTCCATCTCCATGGCCGCCGCCAGCGTGAAGCTCGCAGAGCGCATCTTCCCGTCGATCGCCTCGCAGCGGCTGCTGCTGGTCGGCGCCGGCGAGATGATCGAGCTCGCGGCCTCGCACTTCCTCGCCAAGAAGCCCAAGGCGGTGACGGTCGCCAACCGCACGATCGAGCGCGGCAGCCAGCTTGCCGACCGGCTCGGCGCGCAGTCGATGACGCTGAACGAGATCCCGCAGCGCCTGCACGAGTTCGACATCATCGTGACGTGCACGGCGAGCACGCTGCCCATCATCGGCAAGGGGCTGCTCGAGCGCGTCGTGAAGCAGCGCAAGCATGCCCCGGTGTTCATCGTCGACCTCGGTGTCCCGCGCGACGTCGAGCCGCAGGCCGCGGATCTCGACGACGTTTTCCTGTACTCGGTCGACGAGCTGCAGGTCATCGTCCGCGAGAACCTGCAGGTGCGGCAGGAGGCCGTGGTCCAGGCCGAGCGCATGATCGCCGACCAGACCGGGCATTTCCTCAAGTGGCTCGAAGGCCGCGCCGTCGTGCCGACCATCGAGGCGCTTTCCGGTCACCACGACGAGATCCGCGCGTCCGAATTGGAACGCGCGCGCCGCATGCTCGCGGCGGGCGAATCGCCCGAGACCGTGATCGAAGCGCTCGCACGCGGCCTCACGAGCAAGCTCCTGCATCCCCCGCTCTCGGCGCTCAACGGCGCCAACGAAGCCGAACGCGCGCAGCTCATCGCCGCGCTCGCACGCGTCTACCGTCTCGACGGTCCCAAGGACGCCGAGCCTTAGCGCTCCACGTCGAAGCTGCGGCCGGGTGCACGCCGCGCCGCAGGTCAGGCCGTAGGTCGGGCTTCAGCCCGACGTTTGCTCCCTCGATAGCCGCCGTCCGCGCATGAAAGCCTCGCTTCGCACCAAGCTCGACCAGTTGTCCGCGCGTCTCGCGGAGCTCGACGGCTTGCTGGGCTCGCCCGACATCACGAATGACATGGATCGCTATCGCGCGCTCACCAAGGAGCACTCGGACTTGGGTCCCGTGGTCGCGCGCTTCCACGAGTTCCTGACGGCCGAGGGCGACCTCGCCGCCGCGGACGAGCTCGCCGCCGATCCTTCGATGCGCGACTTCGCCAACGAGGAGCGAAGTGCGGCGCAGGCGCGCATCGCCGCGCTCGAGATCGACCTGCAGGCGGCGCTCCTGCCCAAGGATCCCAACGACGAGCGCAACGTTTTCCTCGAGATCCGCGCGGGCACGGGCGGCGACGAGTCGGCCCTGTTCGCGGGCGAC
>CAZIZD010000311.1:0-5567 GCA_964543615.1 uncultured Alcaligenaceae bacterium
GCGGCGGCGGAAGAGGCGGCGCGGATCCACGCCGAAAACGCGGGCGACGACCCGCAGCGGGCCGACATCCTCATCTTCGTCCCGGGCGCGACCGAGGCGGCGTCGGTCGTGTTCCGCTTGGGGGCTCTGAACGCGTCAGACAAAGCAGGTAAGTCAGAAACGCATAAAGCGCCATTCCTCGTGCTCAGCATCAACCGCGAGGTCGTAAACGCGCACGCGGCCGACTACGCGCTGCTGTTCGCGCCGCCCGACCGCCTGCCGCTCGTCGACGGCCGCCGGCCGGCGCGGCGGGTGATCGTGTCGACGGTCGTCGCGGAGACGGGCCTGACGATCGACACCCTGCGCTACGTGATCGACTGCGGCTGGAGCCGGGCCCGCGAGGTCTACCAGCCGTGGGGCGTCGAGGGCCTGACGACGCGGCCGGCGGCGCAGAGCCGGGTCGAGCAGCGCAAAGGCCGGGCGGGCCGACTGTTCCCGGGCGAGTTCCGCCCGCTGTACACGAAAAACGTGTACGGCGCGCTCGACGAGTGGCAGCTGCCCGAGATCGTCCTCGCGGGGCCGGCGCCGGTCTTCCTCGCGGTGGCGCTGATGCAGCAGCGGCACAAGCTCCGGACGGGCGAGGTGTCACCTGACTTCCGTTTCGAAGACATCGCCCTTCCCGACCCGCCGCCGCCCGAGGCTTTCGTCGCGGCCAACGCCATCGCGACCGCGCTCGGCTTCGTGTCGGCGCGCGCCGAGCTTCCGGACACGTGGCCGCCCGCCATCAACACAAACCACATGGATAACAACAAAAACCGCTCAAGTAGCTTGGGCCCGGGCTTGACGGGACTGGGCTTCATCGCGTCGGCGTTCTCGCGCGTGTCGATGGAGGGGGCGCGCGTGCTGCTGGCCGGGCCGGTCTGGGGTGCGGCAGCGGCAGACCTACTAACTGCGGTGGCGATGTTCGGCACAAAGAGGGATTCGCTGCTGGCCGAATCCGACGAGGCGACGCAATCCTACCTCGAGGCGATCCTTCCGCCATACCTCGCGACGCGTACGACTGGAGGAGCACAGCGTTCGGAACCCTCAAAGCCGCTGAATACGGCGACTGTGCTTGCGGCGACCCTGATCGCCGACGACTACGTCGAAGCCATTCTCGCTTTCGACGCGTTCGCCCGCCGCCTGGACCAGACGGAAGGCGATATCGCCGCCGTGGCAGCCTGGTGCGAGACCAGCGGCTTCGACTACGACGCGCTGGTGGAGCTCGCGCGCCGGCGGGATGTCATCGCCGAGGAGATGATAGTCGCGGGGCTCGACCCGCTGCGAGCCGGCGACCGGAGAATTTCGCGGGCGGCGGCCGGCGAGTTCGTGGACCGGCTGACCCGGATCAAGCGCTGCCTGTACGACGGCTTGCGCCCACACCTACTTCAAAGCCGTAGTCGCGGCACCGTATACGAAACACCCCAAGGCACGAAAGTGGCCACGGAAACACTTGCGCGAGCCTGGCACTGGACCTCGCTCGGGCTCAAGCCACCGCGCTGGATCGTGACCGACATGGTTGCCCTGCGGCCGGCCAGCCGGCGCCCCGAAGACAAGGCCCCACCGCTGTTATACGCGGAGAGAGTCGGCCTTGTCTCAGTGCTGGACGGCTACGTGGACCCCGACCTGGATTTCGCCGCGCCGAAGAACGCAAGCGAGCCTGAAGCAAAAGCGAACGAGGCCACGCTTCCGAGCGAGACGCGCCTTCTCGCATACGAACGGGTGGTTCGCGCGGTCAACGCACGCGCAACCGGCGCTCCGGCGCGCTCGCTCTTCGCGCAGCTCAGTTCAGAACAGTTGGCGACCGTTCTCACGCAGAGACAGCAGGACCTGCTAGCGAGTGCCAAAAAGTAGCGTGGCGGCTCGTTTACAAGTTGACGGAATCGGGAATGGCCTCGCCAATCTCTGTTTGCGCGTTGGCGAGTGCTTCTGTGGGCGACACCCCTGATGCGTTGGGAGCGAACGTCGTCTGGCAAACCGGGCAGGTAACTTCGGTCGGTGTTGCGGCTTCAGTCACAGCAGTTTCAACCGGTGCGGTGACCACCGCGGCCGCAGATGCCGCTTTTTTGCTGGCCGTTGGCTGGACGCGCGACACCACTGGCTGAGCGCGTGAGGCAGCGCCAGCAGCAGCGCGAGCCGCAGCCAGCGTGGGGTGACCGCTTGCACGAGCGTTCACGACAGGCTGGCGAGCAATCGCGGTGGGTTGACGAGCAATCACAGTGGGCTGACGAGCAATCGCGGTGGGCTGACGAGCAATCGCGCGAGCAACTGTGGCAGGTTGACGGGCGCTTGCTGCATGTGGTTGAGCGCTCGCAGCGAGTTGTCCCGGTTTCGCAAGCTTGGCTCGACGAGCGATAGCCGCCGCGACAGCCTCGGCATGCGTGGCATACATGGGGATGAGAACGGGCTGCTTGGCCGGGCCGGATGCCACCGGACGCGGGAGGCGCCGAGGCAGGATTGTGGCCATGTCGATCGGCGCCGGCGCTTTTGGGGCGAAGGAGACGCGGCTTCGGGGGAAGCTGCCAGGGAGCATTCGCTGGTCGAAAGTCTTGATACTCATGGGCGGATGCTGGGTATTCGCGACGCACAAACTTAGCAGGGGGTCCAGTCCTTCGGCTTGGCCCCCTACTAGGCGACCCCAGAGGAGCATTCGGCGACATCGTACACGTCGTCGCAACAGAATCGAAGAGGGGCTGGCCGCGGCTCAGCGGCGAGTGCTTCATCGATGACCGCGTCGAGCTCGGCCGGGGTGAGAGCTAGGGGCCGAGCGGTGTGAGCCGTAGCCACGCGGCCTGCAGCGAGCAGGGCGCGATCGTCATTTTCGATCGCATCGTCATTGTCATCGTCGACGCTGTGCGCGGAGGCAGAGCGCGAAACAGAGCGTGAAACAGAGTGTGAAACTGGCGCGGGGGTGCTTCGTGCCTCCCACCAGGGCCGCCCGTCAGCGCGACGGGTCTCGCCGAGGGTCGCGGCCTCGGCGCAGGCGGTGGCCCACTCGGTGGACGACCGCCCGCCGCGCAGCTCGATCTCGGAGAAGAACTCCTCGCCGGGCCGGGGCGCGTTGTCGTCGCCGAGGAGGAGCCGGCAGCGGCGGAGGACGAGGGTGCGGTTGGCGGCGGCGGACAGGAACTTGCCGAGGGCCGACGCCTCGATCGCCTTGATGACCTCGCCGGAGAGGAGGCGCTTGGGGCCGACGTTGCGGGCGTACCACTCGGCGTAGTGGCCCCCGAGGATGCCGAGGGAGTAGTCGCCCTCGTGCTTGGGCGACACGACGACGGTCTCGCTGATCCACCGGTGGAGGGAGTCCTGGCTGATGCGGAACGCCTCCGTCTCGCGGTCGATGGTGGGGCACGGCACGTTCTTGAGGAGCCCGCCGTGCTCGGACTGGAGCCGCTCGTAGTAGTGGCAGAGGACGGACAGGACGGACGAGATGAACTGGGGCTCGTTGGGGTACAGGAGGACGAACCGCTGGTCTTCCTTCCGCTCGAAGGGGTTGTTGGGGTCGGGGTTGCGGCGGAACTTGGTCTTGGCGGTGTAGTGCCGGATGCGGCGCCAGGTGCCGTGGTCGGTCGTGGTGACGACGAAGCTGAACTGGGAGGCGACGACGAAGTTGCACCGCATCGAGAACGTCTCCTGGCGCGAGTTGAGGTCGCGCCCCGACACGTCGCCGGGGTTGACGATCTCCTTCATGCGCGCCTCGTTGAGGGTCTGGGCCTGCTTCGTCTCCTCGCAGTAGGCGTAGTTGAGGTACTTGAACCGCATGAGCGCGCTGTTGGGCCGGTCGGCCTCCTCGCGGTCCGACGACAGGAGCTGGACGTTGAACTTGTCGGCGTAGGGCCCGAGAGCCTTGGCGAACCACCGCAGGGCGGCAGTTTTGCCGTTCTGGCCGCCGCCCTCGATGAGGAGCAGGATCCCCTCCTTCGAGCCGCCGCTGAGCGACTGGGCGGCCTGGAAGATGATCCAGTCGCGGGCGTCGGGCTCGACGAAGATGGCGGCGAGCGCGTCGAGGACGAGCCGGGTCCAGGGGTCGTCGGGGTCGAACGGCTTCCAGTCGACGAGCGCGAACCGGCTGATGGGGTACTCGTGGAACCGGGCGATGAGCTCGACGCGGGGCCCGAGCCGGAGCACGCCGTTGAGGGTGCCGAACAGGAGGGGGTGGCGGTCGAGCTGCTCGGCGAAGCCCCGGCGGCGGAACAGGAACGCGGCCTGGCGGATGACGCCGTGCTTGAACCCGTCGTTGTAGAACGACCGCTTCGTCGCGGCGAAGGCCTTGCCGAGGGTCGTGTAGTACTTGGCCTGGCCCTCGTCGCGGGCCCCGGCGCGGCGCTCCTCGAGGTGCTCGGAGACCTGGTCGAGCACCTTCGTGAACTTCTTCGACAGGTACAGGTGGACGCCGTCGGGCTCGGCCTCGCGCCGCCACTTCCACACCTCGCCGGGCCGCATGGGCTGGCCGGGGAGGACGAACTCGTACCAGCAGTAGGCCTCGCCGCCCTTGGGCCCGGTGGCGACGTCGACGCAGAACTTGGCCCCCAGCATCGCGTGGAGGACCTCGGCGACCATCGCGTGCTCGAGTTTCCCGCCGTGGTCGTACACGAACCCGGTGAGCAGGGCGAAGTACGACCGCTCCATCACCTCGGCGTACCGGGCGGGGTCGCAGGCGCGGGCCCAGTGGTGGACCGACGCGAGCCCGAGGGGCCGGTCGGTCGACGCGCGGCGGGCGACGGCCTCGTCCCACAGCGCGTCGAGGGCGGCGAGGCCGCCGTCGGCCCACTTGGCGGGGCACTTGTGGCTGAACCAGACGGCGAGGGGCTTGTACTGGTCGGACGCGCCGGCGAGGGCGAACACGACGTCGCGCCACTTGTTGCGCTCGGTGTAGTACGGCTCGCCGAGGAGGTCGAGCAGCGCGTGGAGGTGGCGCGCGTCGGCGTTGTGGAGGGTGAGGGTCGACAGGCCGTGCTCGGCGAGGAGGAGCTCGTCGGCGGGCGTCGCCCCCCCGGCCGACCGCTCGGCCCAGTCGCGGACGCGCACGGCGAGCTCGGGCCGGCAGTCGAAGTCGCGCTTGCGCACGAGGGGCGCCGCTCCGCTCTCGTATTCGGCGTCGGCGACGAGGCCGAGCTCGGCAGCGAGGTTGAAGGCGGCGAGGTCTTTCGGCTCGAGCCGGCGGACGACGGGCGGGGCCCCGGCGTCGAGGGTGAGCTCGAGCGCGGCGCCCAGGACGTAGGGGGTGGCGCCCCGCTTGCAGCTGCCGAAGAACAGGACGGGCACGCTCGCGCTGCCGGGGTCGAGCCCGCTGGCGTCGACGGCGCCGAGCTCCTGCAGCACGGCGGCGGCGACGGGGTCGGCGGCGAACTCGCGGACGAACCACTTCTTGTAGGCGCGGTCGAGCCGGACGCCCGGCAGCTCCGCGCACGCGTCCGCGAGCACACTGGTCCACCCCGGGGTCACGCCACCGTGGAGCGCCCGCACCCGCGACCGCACGTAGGGGATCGACGTCACCAGGCGGGCGACCAGCAGCGTGCCGTCGGGTGAGAAGGCGAGCACGGCGGGGC
>CAZIZD010000312.1:0-5527 GCA_964543615.1 uncultured Alcaligenaceae bacterium
CGGAAAGCGCGTCGGGCGGCCCAGGAGGGGCGGGACGACGACCGGCACGGAAGCGGGAAAAATCGCTTTGGGGCGCCGCGCAATGCGCCGCTTCGAGCCGGCCGCTGCCGGGTGCGGAGACTGCGCTCATCCTTTACCATCGCTACTTTTTTGCGGTGGACCCGCCCGGCGAGCGACGAAAGCCGGAGTTTTCCGCGACTTGGGTTAGCGGGCGCGGGCCGCAAAACCACGGCGTATCAAGAAGATGGGCTCGTTGGCCCAAGGCTTCGACGCCGGTTGTTTCGCACACAATTATATGCCAATCAGCGAGTTGCGCAAGGATGCCGTGTCCCAGGTGACCGTGGGCGAGGAGTCGGCCGGCCAGCGGATCGACAATTTCCTCATGCGGCTCATGAAGGGCGTGCCCAAGAGCCACGTCTACCGGATCCTGCGCAGCGGCGAGGTCCGGCTCAACCGCGGGCGGGTCGGCCCCGAGGCGCGGGTGGCCGCCGGCGATGTAGTGCGAGTGCCGCCGGTGCGGGTGGCCGCGCCCGCCGCGCTCCCGCGGTCCGTCCCCCGCGTCCGGGTGCCGATCCTGTTCGAGGACGACGCGCTCATCGTCGTCGACAAGCCGGCGGGCCTGGCGGTGCACGGCGGCAGCGGGATCGCCTCCGGGTTGATCGAGCAGATGCGGGCGGCGCGCCCGGAAGCGAAATTCCTGGAGCTCGTGCACCGGCTCGACCGCGATACCTCCGGCGTGATGCTGCTCGCCAAGAAGCGCGCGGCGCTCGTGAACCTGCACGCGCAGCTGCGCGAGGGCGGCACCGACAAGCGCTACCTGGTCCTGGCGCGCGGCCGCTGGCGCGACGAGATGCGGCGCGTGCGCCTTGCGCTTCACAAGTTCTCGACCAGGGAAGGCGAGCGCCGCGTGCGGGTGGACGACGCGGAAGGGCAGGAGGCCGAGACGATCTTTCGCCGCGAGCGCGTCTGGACGCGACACGATCCGCCGCTCTCGCTCCTCGAAGCCGAGCTTCGGACCGGACGCACGCACCAGATCCGCGTGCACCTCACGCACATCGGGTTTCCCTTGGCCGGCGACGACAAGTACGGCGACTTCGCGTGGAACAAGGCCCTCGCCAAGGAAGGATTGAAGCGCATGTTCCTGCACGCGAAGGAGATCGCGTTCACGCATCCCGTGAGCGGCGAGCGCGTACGGTTCGAGTCCCCGCTGCCGCCCGACCTCGCGGCGTATCTTGCGAGCCTTACCGATGCGTGACGAAGGCAACCGCCGGTTCCGGCTCGTGGTGTTCGACTGGGACGGCACTCTCGCCGACTCCACCACGATCATCGCGCGCTCGATTCGCGAGGCATTGGGCGACATGGGCGAGCCCGTGCCGGGCGAGGATGCCGCGCGCTGGGTGATCGGCCTCGGGCTTGCCGACGCACTGCGCATCGTCGCGCCCAGGTTGCCCGCGCACCGTCACCACGAGCTCACGGCGCACTACCGCACGCGCTACCTGGGCGCCGAGCAGGACATTGCCATGTTTCCCGGCGCCATCGATCTCCTGGACGAGCTCGAGCGCGCGGGCTACTTCCTCGGCGTTGCAACGGGCAAGAGCCGCAGGGGCCTCGATCGCGTGCTGGAGAAGAACGGTCTTGCCAAGCGCTTCCACGCGACGCGCTGCGCCGACGAGGGCCAGCCCAAGCCGCATCCGGACATGCTGCTGCATCTCATGGACCGGCTCGGCGTGGAGCCTTCCGAGACGCTCATGATCGGCGACACGACGCACGACGTCGAGCTCGCGCGCAACGCCGGCGCCGAGGCCATCGCGGTGACGTACGGCGCACACGACCCCCACATCCTCGCCGCGGTTGGACCGCTCCAGACGGTGGACTCGATCGCGGATCTCGCGCAGTGGCTGCGCGAGAACGGCTGACGGGTCACGCGTCGAGCCTCACGATGTTGGCGGCCATCGCGCGGGCGATGGCCTCGCTGCGGCTCATCGCACCCAGCTTGGACATGACGTTGCCCATGTGAAAGTTGGCGGTCCGCGCCGAGATGCCGAGCTTGGCGCCGACGTCCGCGCTGGTCATGCCCCGCGCCACGAGGGACACGCACTCGCGTTCGCGCTCGGTGAGCGGCACACGGCGATCGCGCGCTTCCGCGCGATCGGGCCGAGCGGCGAGTCCCTCGTGCAGCAGGCCGCCGGCCAGCGCGAGCGTTCCCATCGCGATCCGCCGCGGCCTCGCGTGCACGCCGAAGTCCCAGGCGATCACCGCGCGTCCGCCGCGGGCGTCGTGGATGGACCATGCGATGCCGCCCGCGATTGCATGGTGGTGCGCGTCGTGGGTGAAATCGCGCGAGCGCGCGTCGCTCGCGGCACCCTCCGCGCTCCACGCGACGGGCACCGCGCGATCGCGCGTCAGGCGCACGCGCGGATCGACGAGGTGATAGGCGCGCGAGGCGTAGCGCGCGGTCCAACCCGAGCCGGCGCTCGTCCAGTGCGCGGCGACGCACGCCTGCGGCGCCGGACCATGCAGGACGATGTAGGAGAGGCCGTCGAAACCCATGATGCGGGCAAGGGTCGCGAGCGGCGCGGTTGCGCGGGGCGTGCGGCGGCAAGCGGCGATGGCTTCGGCCGCGCCTTCGGGAAGGTCCTCCGGCGACGGCGCATGTTGGGCTGGCGGGCGAGTCGATGACATCGTGGTCTCCTCGGTGCGCGGGCTTCCCGGGAACGAGCTCGCGTCAGTTCGAGGCTAGGCCGGTTGGTGCCATCTCGCTACTGGCGAAATGGACGATGCCGACGCACTGCGCATTGCAGCTGCGCTCGCAGGTTGCGCGCGCAAGGCGTTGATCGCGCGAAGATGTCGCAAGGCGCGGGGACCTGTCATTTTGTGCAGTCGTGGCAGTCCCGAAGGGCTGTTCCGAGGGACTGCGAGCGCCCCCTTGGGGGTCCTTCATACCGCCTACATCGTCCGCACGATGCCGCTCTGCACCGCGCGCGCCACCGCCTCCTGCCGGTTGGACGCGCGCAGCTTGGCGTAGATCTTCTCGAAGTGGAACTGCACCGTGCGCGAGCTTATGTCGAGCTTGTGCGAGATGTCCTTGGTGGTCATCCCGTTGGCGGCGAGGGCGAGGCACTCGCGCTCGCGCGTCGACAGCGGATCGGTGTGCACCTCGGCACGCTCGCGGAAGGGCAGCGCGCGCGCCATGAAGATCTCGTGGAAGTAGCGGCCGAAGAGCGCGATCTCGGAGAGGTTGCGCATGATCCACGTCCTGCGGATATCGTCGTGCAGCTCGACGCGCGAGTTGAGCGCCACCACGTGATGGGCGTCGAACGGACCGCGCCACATGAAGCTCACGCCGCTCGCGATTCCGTGAGCGCGCGCGTCGTCCAGGAATGCGTCGACGCGGGGCCCCAGGCCACGCACGTTCCCCTGGTCCCACAGGACGGGAAGCGAGCTCCGGCACGGGAGGAATACGCGCGGGTCGCATTCCACGTACCCCATGCGCCCGTAGTGCAGCGTCCACTGCGGCACCGTCGAGAAGAAGTGATTCGACGCGAGCCGGTCGGGCCGTGCCGACGTGGACGCGCCGTACTCGAAGCTGTCGAAGCCGAAGCTGCGGGCGATGGCTTCGACCTGGGAAACGACGTTGTCGCCGCGCTTCGCAGATGCGATCAGCGGCTCCATCAGAGACGGAACGAACTGTCCCGGGCGCAGTTCGGTGTTGACGACAGGTGTTAGCGGAAGCATCGGTGGTCCCCCCTGACACATCGAGCGCTTCACAGGCGCGAACTGCGCTGGCCGTGAACAAGCTGTAGATTACGACAGGGGTCAACCCCTACGCGATACCGCCCGTCGCCTATGACGGACGCATTCGCGCGTCGCGGGGAAAGCGCTTCTTCCGCCGTGGCTTACGACGCCTTCTTGAGGCAATCGCGCAATCATGCCGCCGTCATGGCTTGGCGGGGATGCCCTTCACGACGGCGCCCGGACCGATGCCGCGTTCGGCGAACCAACCCTTCCTCATCTCGAGCGCGTAGAGGGCAGGGCCTTTCGACCAGTGCGATTCCTCGGTCTGCGGCTTCATGTCCTCGATGTTCACGATGCGGCCGTCGGGTGCGATGAACGCGATCGACAGCGGGATGTACGTGTTCCTCATCCAGAAGGCGAGCGGCTCGTTGCGCTCGAACACGAACAGCATGCCGTGGTCGGGCTTGAGGCTGAAGCGGTTCATGAGTCCAAGCGAGCGTTGCTCGGGCGTGACCGCGACCTCCGCCACCAGCTTGTGCGTGCCGATGGTGAGCGTGACCGTCGGCAGTTCCGCGGCGTGGGCCGCGCCGAGCGCCATGCATGCGACGGCAGCGAGCAGGAACGACTTCATGCGTTTGACTCCTTGATGGCGGGGCGGGTCCCGCGCTGATAGGCGAGCCACAAAGCGTAGCTTGCACCGGCAAATGCCGCCATGCCCCACGCGAGGCTCGTGAGGGAGTGCGAGAGCAGCGGCGAGATCGACCCCGCGACGACGGCGCCCAGCGCGAACTGGATGAACCCGGCGAGCGAAGAGGTCATGCCGCGAATCGCGGGAAAGAGGTCGAGAATGATCAGCGTCACGCTCGGCATGATGAGGCTCGATCCCAGCGTGAACACGAACATCGGCAGAACGTTCCATGCGACCTGTGGCGCCACGAAGTAGACGATGGCGAGGTTCAGCAGGGCGCCCGCGGCCATCACGGCGTACCCGATGCCGACGGTGCGAGTCGCCGAGAGGGTTCCCGCGATGCGGCCCGACAGGAACGCGCCCGTCATGATGCCGGCGATCATGGGAACGAATAGCCAGGCGAATCCCCACGTCGACACGCCGAGGAGGTTGACGAGGAACGCCGGTGCGGCGGCGATGTAGAGGAAGAACGCGCAGAAGTTGAAGCCGAGCAGCACGGCGAGCATCAGGAACGAGGGCTTGCCGAGCACCTGCCGGTAATGCCGCCACAGCACGCGGGGACGCAGCGGGTGCCGCGCGATCGGAGGATGCGTCTCGGGAAGCGACCGGATGCACACGACAAGCGTCGCCACCGTCCACGCGAAGATGAACCAGAAGATCGATCGCCATCCGAGGAGATTGAGCAGCAGGCCGCCGACCATGGGCGCGAGTGCGGGGCCGGCGCCGAACACCAGCGTGACCTGCGACATCATGCGCTGGGCCTCGGGTCCCTGGAACCGGTCGCGGATGATCGCGCGCCCGACCACGAGTCCCGATCCCGCGGACAGGCCTTGCAGCACGCGGGAGAGCCACAGCGACTCAATGTTGCCCGCGACTGCGCAGCCGAGGGTGCCCAGCGCGAACACCACGAGTCCCGCGACGATCACCGGCCTGCGGCCGAGCGAGTCGGACAGCGCGCCGTGCCAGAGCATCATGAACGCGTACGCGAACATGTAGATCGAGAGCGTTTGCTGGAGCGCGATCGACGACACGTGGAGCTCGGCGCCGATCGCCGGGAACGCGGGCAGGTACATGTCGACCGCGAAGGGCCCGAGCATCGACAGC
>CAZIZD010000313.1:0-5513 GCA_964543615.1 uncultured Alcaligenaceae bacterium
AGACCATCATGGTCAACTGCAACCCGGAGACGGTGTCGACCGACTACGACACCGCCGACCGCCTGTACTTCGAGCCGCTCACGCTCGAGGACGTGCTCGAGATCGTGCACGTCGAGAAGCCGTGGGGCGTGATCGTGCAGTACGGCGGGCAGACGCCGCTCAAGCTCGCGCGCGATCTCGAGCGCAACGGCGTGCCGATCATCGGCACCTCGCCGGAGATGATCGACGTCGCGGAGGACCGCGAGCGCTTCCAGAAGCTCCTGCATCGCCTGAATCTCCGGCAGCCGCCCAACAAGACGGCGCGCACCGACGCCGAGGCCATCGCGGCGGCCAACGAGATCGGCTATCCGCTCGTCGTGCGCCCCTCGTACGTGCTCGGCGGGCGCGCGATGGAGATCGTCCACGAGCAGCGCGAGCTCGAGCGCTACATGCGCGAGGCGGTCAAGGTGAGCAACGACTCGCCCGTGCTGCTCGACCGGTTCCTGAACGACGCGATCGAGGTCGACGTCGATGCCCTCTGCGACGGGAAGGAAGTGCTGATCGGCGGCATCATGGAGCACATCGAGCAGGCCGGCGTGCATTCCGGCGACTCGGCGTGCTCGCTGCCGCCCTTTTCGCTCAGCGCGGACATCGTCGCGCAACTGCGCGAGCAGACCGTCGCAATGGCCAAGGAGCTCAACGTCGTCGGGCTCATGAACGTGCAGTTCGCCATCCAGTTCGACGCGGCCGGCGTGGGCACCGTCTACGTCCTCGAGGTCAATCCGCGCGCGTCGCGCACCGTGCCGTATGTGTCGAAGGCCACCGGGCGCCCGCTGGCCAAGATTGCCGCGCGGTGCATGGTGGGACAGACGCTGGCGCAGCAGGGCGTCGCAGGCGAGATCGTCCCTTCGTACTACTCGGTGAAGGAAGCGGTCTTCCCGTTCATCAAGTTCCCGGGCGTGGACACCATCCTAGGGCCCGAGATGAAGTCCACCGGCGAGGTGATGGGCGTCGGCGAATCCTTCGGCGAGGCGTTCGTGAAGAGCCAGCTCGCGGCGGGCGTGAAGCTGCCCCAATCGGGCCGCGCGTTCATCAGCGTTCGCAATGCCGACAAGGCACGCGCGGTCGAGGTGTCGCGCATGCTCGCCGACCTGGGCTTCGATCTCGTCGCCACGCGCGGCACGGCCGCGGCGCTTACCGCGGCGGGCGTCAAGGTGACCACCGTCAACAAGGTCGCCGAGGGCCGTCCGCACATCGTCGACATGCTGGTCAACGACGAGATCGCGCTCGTCGTCAACACCGTCGAGGAGAAGCGGGCCGCGATCCAGGACAGCTACCAGATCCGTCGTGCGGCGCTGGTCGATCAGATCCCGACGTTCACCACGCTGGCCGGAGCCCGGGCCGCGGCCATAGGCATGAAGGCGATGCGCGGTCTCACCCCGTACTCGATCCAGGCGTTGCATCGCAGACTGGGTTGACGCGCCGCCCGTCTCCTGGTGCACCCAGGATTCAAATTCCCCTTGCGATTCCCGGGGCATAGGGCTATCGTTTTGTGCTAGGCCGGAAGTTTTCGGTCAGGGGGGTTTTGGGGAGTCCACAGCGCCAGGGGCGAAACAAGCGCGTGGGGCCTCCGGCACTGCAACCGACAGGGACGGACAACCGTGAAAACTTTTCGTAAATCGTGCTCGAGCGCGCGCTCGATCGCGCTGGCCGCCGCAATCGCGTTATCGCCCGCAATGGCCTTGGCGCAGACGGCCGTGCTCGGCAATTTCCAGCAGGTGTACGTCTATCCGCAGATCACTTTCCCGGCGGGATCCTGCCCGGCGACGGTCCCCGTCAACACCGTGGCAGGCGGCGCCGGGTCCTCGCACGGCGTCGGGTTCTACGGCACCGACTTTGCACTGGTGTCCTACTTCGGCCAGTCGCAAATTCGCAACGTCCAGCTCTCGACGGCCACGGTCCTCAACACCATCAGCACCAGCGGCATCGGCTACAGCGGCACGGGCACCATCGCAGTCGCGCCGAGCCTCTCGTTCGCCATCGCGGCAACCGGGGGTACCGCCTACGTGTTCCAGGCGCCCTTTACCGCACCGACCACGACTTCGATCGCACTGCCGGGGGCGGTGGCGGGTTACCAGACCCAGGCGATCGTCTTCAACGCGGCCTCGCGCGCGTTCATCTCTCACTCGGGCGGCATCAGCGTGCTGGACCCGCCGTACACGTCGATCGCGTTCACGATCCCCGGCGATTTCGAGGCCGTCGCCATCACGCCCGACGGCAACACGCTGCTCGCGACCAATCTCAACGCGCAGCTCGGCATCATCAACGGGCCGTTCTCCGCCGCGTCCACGACGTCGTTCCTTACGATTGCTGGCACCGCCCTCGACGGCATCACCGTCACGCCGGACGGGACCCGGGCGCTCGTGGTCAGCGCCTCCGGAACCTCTCCCCTGTACTCCGTCGCCGCGCCGTTCACGACGACCTCGACGGTCGACGTAATTCCGTTCCCTGCGGGCCTCGGATCGTTTGAGGACGTGAGCGTGAGCTCGGACGGCTTGTATGCCCTGGCCACCGGCAACAACGGCACGAACCTGGGCCTCATCCGCGGGCCGTTCACCACCGGGGCCGCGACGTCGTGCCAGATCCCGGTGACGGGGGGCCGCGGCGCCGGTGCGGTACGCTTCCTGCCGCCGGGCTTGCAGCCGCCGCCGCCGCCGCCCCCGCCGCCCGTCAATCAATTGCCGGTGCCGGCCAACACGCCCGCAGGACTCGCCGTCATGGCACTATTGCTGGCGATGCTGGGTGCCTTCGGGATGCGGAGGCTTCGCCGCTGACCCGGTCGACTCGACGCGCAAAAGGTCCGGCGCTGTCCGGACCTTTTGTTTTGTGGGCCGCCGGGCGCACACTGGCGGGAGCAGGTGCACGATGCACGGCGCGCGCGAGAACATCGCGCGCATTTTGTTTGAGGGTTCGTCATGTCGCAGGGCTTTTTACAATGACCAAGGTTCCGATGACCGTCGAGGGCTCGCAGCGCCTCAAGGTCGAGCTCCATCGCCTCAAGACCGTGGAGCGTCCCGCCGTGATACAGGCGATCGCCGAGGCGCGCTCGCACGGCGACCTTTCCGAGAACGCCGATTACGACGCGGCGAAAGAGCGGCAGGGCTTCATCGAGGGCCGCATCGCCGAGATCGAGTCGAAGCTCGCCAACGCCCAGGTGATCGACCCCGCGGAGATCGACGTGGAGCACGTCGTGTTCGGCGCCACCGTGGACCTCGAGGACGCTGCGAGCGGCGAGCGCGTCACCTACCAGATCGTGGGTGAGGACGAGGCCGACATCAAGCAAGGCAAGGTTTCCGTCACGTCGCCGGTCGCGCGCGCGCTGATCGGCCGCGGCGAAGGCGACGTCGCGGACGTCAAGGCGCCGGGCGGCTCCCGCAGCTACGAGATCCTCGCCGTACGGTACGGCGGCTAGACTCGATGGACGCGACGGACCGGCCTTCCGGCCGGATCGCCTTCCTCTTTCCGGGACAGGGCTCGCAGCGGGTGGGCATGCTCGCGGAAGTCTTCCGCGCGTTCCCGCGGCTTTCCTACCTTCTCGAGCTCGATCGGCGGACCGTGGCGGCGATGTATCCGCCGGCCGCCACCACGCCGGACGAGGAGACCGCGCAGCAGGCGGCGCTCACCGATACCCGCGTTGCCCAGCCGGCGCTTGGGCTGGCGGGTCTCGCGATGTTCCATGTGCTGGCGGAGCTCGGCGTGCATCCGGACATGGCCGCCGGCCACAGCTATGGGGAGCTCGTCGCGCTCTGCGCGGCGGGCGTCATGGACGAGCCCGCGCTGCTTGCGCTGTCGCGCCTGCGCGGCGAGCGCATCGTGGAGGCGGCCGCCGGGTCCGAGGATCCGGGCACGATGGCGGCGGTGTCCGCCGACGCTGCGACCGTGCGCGACCGCGTCGCCGCGTTCGAGGGCGTGGTGGTGGCCAACGAAAACTCGCCGGTGCAGTCGGTCATCTCGGGACCGGTCGCGGGCGTTCGCGCGGCGGTCGCCGCGCTCCTGGACGAAGGCATCGCGGCGACGCCGATCCCGGTCGCGTGTGCGTTCCACAGCCCGCTCGTCGCGGGTGCATGCACCGCATTCGCGAACGACCTGGCCAGGGTCGAGATCCGCGCCCCTTCGCTGCCGGTCTACGCCAACACCACGGCAACCGTTTACGAGGCCGATCCGCAGGCGATCCGGGCGAACCTCGCGCGCCACATCGGCGCCCCCGTGCGATTCGCCGCCGAGATCGAGTCGATGTACGCCGACGGCGCGCGCGTGTTCGTCGAGGCGGGACCGGGCCGCGTGCTGACGGGTCTCGTGGGGCGCATCCTGGGCAAGCGCCCGCACGTCGCGGTCGCGTGCGACAAGCCGGGCGACGCGAGCCTCGGCGCGCTGTCCCAGGCGCTTGCCAAGCTCGAGTCGGCCGGAGTGGCCGTGGACGCGTCGCGCCGGGCCGCGCTGGGCCTTACTTCGCGGTAGTGCGCCGCCGCCTTGCCTGGTCGTCCCGCGGGGGCAGCTCCTCGGTGCGCGTCGCCCGCCGTCGCTGGCGAACGGGATCGACCGGCGCCCGCTGTGCAGGACGCTTGCGGGCGGATGGCTTGGCAGGCCTGGCGGTCTCGGCGGCTTTGGCGGCCTTCTTCCTGCGCTCGGGATTGGGCCGCCAGAGTACGAGGACCTTGCCCACGTGCTGGACCGGGGCGGCGTCGAGGGCCTCGCAGGCTTGGGCGAGCATGGCCTCGCGCGCGTCGCGGTCGTCGCCGAGGATGCGGACCTTGACGAGGTCGTGGGCAACGAGCGCGACGTCGATCTCGTGCAGCACGGCCGGCGTGAGTCCCTGATGGCCGACGGTCACGACCGGCTCGAGGTGATGGGCCTTGGCGCGCAGGTCGCGCCGTTCGGTGGGGGTTAGTGCCTTCATCGGTAGGAGAATACACAGGAAGCGATGCGATGGCGGGACCGCTCAATCCGGAAGGCAAGAAACACCGCTTCGGCAAGGCGTGGATGCAGGAGCACGTCCACGACCACTACGTCCAGGAGGCCAAGCGGCGCGGCTATCGCTCGCGTGCCGCGTTCAAGCTGATCGAGCTCGATGCCCGGGACAGGCTCACTCGCCCGGGCATGACCGCGGTCGACCTCGGGGCGGCGCCCGGCAGCTGGTCACAGGTGCTGCGCGAGCGGATCTTCTGAAGGCGTGTCGCGATGAACGTGATCGCCACACCCCTGGAGGGTCTCGTGCTGCTCGAGCCGAAGGTGTTCGGCGATGCGCGCGGGTTCTTTCTCGAGAGCTTCAACAAGCGCCTGTTCGCCGAGCTGACCGGCTATCGCGGCGAGTTCGTGCAGGACAATCATTCGCGCTCGCAACGCGGCGTGCTGCGCGGGCTGCACTATCAGATCAAGCAGCCCCAGGGAAAGCTGGTGCGCGTGGTGAGCGGTGCGGTGTTCGACGTGGCGGTGGACGTGCGGCCCGCCTCGCCCACCTTCGGCCAGCATTTCGG
>CAZIZD010000314.1:0-5489 GCA_964543615.1 uncultured Alcaligenaceae bacterium
CCCTCGGGAATGACGATGGGTGCGCCGTGCGCCGTGATCGCGGAGGCGTACTTGGTGAACGCGGAAGGGAAGCTGGGCAGTTCGACCGTCTTGCCGCGCGCGGCCCAGATACGCTGGCCCTCGCGCACGTGGTTCATGTAGTTGCGGCCGATGGCGATGAACTTGCCGGGACCGACGAACGCGGGACCGTGGCGCACCGACGCGAGCGGAAGCGCGGGCGTGCGCAGGCGTCCGTCGTCGAGCCCCGCCGCGATCCGGCGCGCGGCCGACTGGCCCGCTGGCGTGATCCAGGACGCGATGTCGGCGGGATCGTGGACGCTCGCATCGCCCCCCAACTCAGCGAGCGCCTGCGCGAGATCCACGATCGCATCGTCGCCGCGGAACAGCGCGGCGCGCCACGCCGCGCCGGCCGCAGGCGCATACGTTCCAAGGCGCATTGCGTCAGGCGCGGTGGCCGAGGAACTCGAGGGGCACGGTGCGCCCCGGCGCGGTCCACGCGATGGCAAGAAGCTCCGAGTCTTCGTCCGCGCGCACGTCGCCCATCGGCACGCCGTCCGGGCACACGAAGTAGGAGAGGGGATCGAACGACTTGCCGTCGAACGTGAGCTTGCCGGAGAGCAGGAACATCGCGCGGTGGCCCGACGGCACGTACGCGGGCAAGGTCGAGCCCGCGCGCATCGACAGCATCTTGATGTTGGGTCCGCACTCGAAGAAATACCCGAGCTGGCGCTGGCGCACGCCCGCCAGGCCCGCGACGTCGATCCACGGGTAGCTCTCGGAGCGCATCACGACGTAGTTGTCGAGGCGGCTCGGCGGATACTCGACAGGCTGGCCCGTGATCTCCTCGAGGATCGCCTCGTAGGCATCGCGCTTGCGGCCGTTGGGATAGGTGTAGACGCCTTCCTCGAACACGCCGCGCTTGGCGAGCGCGCGCTGGGCGTTCACCACGACGTCCGGCTCCGGATAGGGAATGCCCGAGGGCCCCTCGAACTGGATGTCGACGAAGTGCATCTGCTCGCTGCCGCCTTCCTCCGGCGGCACGGGCTTGACCGGTCCGTAGTACGCGCCTTCCGGGATGTAGAGGCAATCCCCGACGTTGTACGTCTCGCGGTTGTAGCGCATCTTGCCGTTGACCAGGAAGCGCACCTGCTGGAACGTGTGACGATGGCGCGGCGAGTGGTAATACGGATCGGCGTACAGGCTGCCGATGCGCATGCCGAGCTTGCGCGTGCTGTCGTAGAACCCCTGGTACCGCTGCTTGTATCCGGGGCGCACCGCAATGTCGACCCACGGGAGGTCCGCTTCGCGGACTCCGACGCCTTTCTCCAGCACGATTTCCTCCGATCAGGGTTGAGGCAAGTTATATAGAGAATATGCCGACAAGGGGAGTGGATGTAAAGCCGTCGTTGCGGCGCTGCGGTATTCTCGCGCCATGAAGAAGAGCACCCCTCCGCCAGGCGCCACCGCCGGCGACATGATCGACGGGCGCATCGCCGAGCTCGGCGACTGGCGCGGCGCAACGCTCGCCCGCCTGCGAGCGCTCATCCACGAAGCCGATCCGGATGTCGTGGAAGAGTGGAAGTGGAACGTCCCCGTGTGGTCGCATGACGGGATCGTGTGCACGGGCGAGACTTACAAGGCGGCGGTGAAGCTCACGTTCGCCAAGGGTGCCTCGGTCGGCGACCCGACGAAGCTCTTCAACGCGAGCCTCGAGGGCAACACCCGGCGCGCGATCGATTTTCGCGAGGGCGAGGCGATCGACGAGAAGGCATTCAAGGCACTCTTCCGCGCCGCGGCGAAGGTCAATGCGTCGAAGGCGAAGCGCTAGCGCCGCCCTGCGGCAAGGCTTCAGCCGCCATCCACCAGCTTCTTCATCGCGGCACGCAGGCGTTCCTCGTCGGCGGACGAGACACCCGCATCGCGATTGAGCGTGAGGTTGTAGAGGCCGCCCTTGCCTGCAGCGGAGAAAGCCACCTGCTGCTTGGTGCCGAAGGAGAACGCGTCCTTGCCGAGCGTCGCTTCGTCCTTGGCCTTGACGTCGGGATCCTTCTGGTTCTTGGCGAGCATCTTGCGCATCGCAAGGCCGCCGGCGGAGGCAGCGGGCTCGACGATCAGGCGAAGGTTCGCGCGGCGGTCGGCGGTGTACATCTCGCAGATCACGTTGTTGCCGGATTTCTGCACGTCGAGCTTGGCCCCGGCAAAGCCTGCAACCGAGGCGGCCTCCGCCTTGAAAGCCGCGCAGGGATCCTGCGCGATCGCGGGGGCTGCCGCAGCGGCAAGCGCCAAGGCGGCGATCAATGTCGGCGCAATCTTCATGGTCTTCTCCCTTGCGAGGATCGAAGCATCTTATCCGAGGCCGGGCGCCCGTCGCTTTCGCCGATTGCGATGGCGAGACCGGCGTTATGCTTCGCGGTATATTACGCCCGGGTCCACCGAGGAGGAAAGTTGCCTTGCCAGCGCTGCGCCTGATCGCCACCTTGCTCGTGGTCGCGGCATTCGCCGCGCCTGCGCCCGCGGCCAACGTCCTGGTCTTCGCGGCCGCGAGCGTTAGGGAGTCGCTCGACGCGCAGGCGAGACAGTTCGAGACGGCCACCGGGCACAAGGTGAACGTGAGCTATGGAGCGAGCAACACGCTTGCCCGGCAGATCGAGGCCGGTGCGCCCGCCGACCTCTTCATCTCCGCGGACCTCGACTGGATGGATTACGTCGACGGCAAGGGTCTCGTGATGGCGGGGACGCGCGTCAACCTGCTGCGCAATGCGCTGGTGCTCGTCGCTCCGGCGTCGAGCACGTCGTCGATCAGGATCGCACCAGGCTTTGCGCTCGCTGCCGCGCTCGGATCGGACAAGGTCGCGATGGCCAATCCGGACAGCGTGCCCGCGGGCAAGTATGGCAAGTCCGCGCTGGAATCGCTCGGCGTGTGGGCAAGCGTCGAGAAGCGGGTGGCGCGGGCCGAGAACGTGCGGGCGGCGCTTGCGCTGGTTTCGCGCGGAGAGGCGCCGTTCGGCATCGTGTACGCCACCGACGCGCTCGCCGACAAGGGCGTGCGGATCGTCGACACGTTCCCCGCGGCGAGCCATCCACCGATCGTGTATCCCGCGGCCGTCCTCGCATCGAGCAAGTCACCTGCGGCGAAACCGCTGCTCGACTATCTGCGCTCCTCGCCTGCGCGTGCGACGTGGGAGAAGTTCGGTTTCTCCCCGGTGCCATGAAGGCGATGCACGCATGACCGGACTCACCCCGGACGAACTCCAGATCCTCGCCCTCAGCCTGCGCGTGGCGGTGGTCAGCGTGCTGGTGAGCCTGCCCATCGCGATCCTCGTCGCGTACGTTCTCGCGCGCTTCGCATTTCCCGGCAAGACGCTCTTCGACGCGATCGTGCACCTGCCGCTCGTGCTGCCGCCCGTGGTCGTCGGCTTCGCGCTTCTCGTTCTGCTGGGGAAGCGCGGGCCGCTCGGCAGCCTGCTCGACAACTGGTTCGGCATCGTCGTCGCGTTCAAGTGGACCGGGGCCGCAATCGCCTCGGCGGTGATGGGCTTTCCGTTGATGGTGCGCGCGATCCGGCTGTCGATCGAGTCGATCGATCGGCGCCTCGAAGTCGCCGGACGCACGCTCGGCGCGTCGCGGCTTTGGGTCTTTGGCTCGATCACGCTGCCTCTTGCGTTGCCGGGGATCGTGACGGGCGTCCTCCTGTCCTTCGCGCGAGGCTTGGGCGAGTTCGGCGCCACGATCACCTTCGTCTCGAACATCCCGGGGGAGACGCAGACATTGCCGCTCGCGATCTACACGCTCACGCAGGTGCCGGGCGGCGATGCGCAGGCACTTCGGCTTTCCATCGTCGCGGTACTGCTGTCGATCTTCGCACTGGCCGCGTCGGAGTGGCTCACGAGGCGCGCGTCGCGCGCCCAGGGCGATGATCGAGGTTGACGTCGAGGAGCGCCTTGGCGCATTCCACCTCGACGTGCGGTTCGAGGCGGACGCGCCCATCGTGGGACTCTTCGGCCGCTCGGGCGCGGGCAAGACGAGCGTCGTGAATGCCATCGCGGGGGTCGGCAAGCCGCACCGTGGCACCATCCGCATCAACGGCCAAGTGCTGCTCGACACGTCGCGCGGCGTCGACCTGCCTCCGGAGCAGCGTCGTGTCGGCTACGTGTTCCAGGATGCGCTCCTGTTCCCGCACCTCGACGTGCTCGCCAACCTCACGTACGGCCAACGCCTGCGTGCCCCCGCGGAGCGCTTCATCGCGCAGGAGCGTGTCGTCGATCTCCTGGGACTCGGCGGGTTGCTGAAACGCAAGCCTCGCACGCTCTCGGGCGGTGAGAAGCAGCGGGTCGCCATCGGCCGGGCGCTCCTCGCGCAGCCGCGCATCCTGCTCATGGACGAGCCACTCGCGGCGCTCGACGTCACGCGCAAGGCGGAGATTCTCGACTACGTCGAGCGGTTGCGCGACGAGCTCGCGATCCCCATCGTCTACGTGAGCCACTCGGTGGCGGAGATCACGCGGCTGGCGGACACGGTGGTCGTGCTGTCGGAGGGCAAGTGCCTCGCCGTCGGCGACGTCGAGGACGTGATGGGGCGGGCGGACCTGCGCCCCGCGACGGGCCGCTACGAAGCGGGATCGCTGGTCGACGCCGAAGTCCTGCGGCACGACGAGGCGTCTGAGCTCACCACGCTCCGTTTCGACGGCGGCGAGCTCCTCGTGCCGAAGGTCGACGCCGCCATCGGCGACCGCGTCCGTGCGCGCATCCGCGCGCGCGACGTCTCGCTCGCGATCACCAGGCCTGAAGGCATCAGCATCCTCAACATCCTCGCGGGGCGCGTGGTGTCGGTCGAGGCGAGCCTGGGTCCGATCGTCGAAGTGCAGGTGGCGGTCGGTTCGGCCACGCTCGCCGCGCGCATCAGCCGGCGCTCGAAGGAAATGCTCGACATCCGCGCGGGCCGCGACGTGTTCGTGCTGGTCAAGGCCATTTCCTTCGACCAGCGCAGCATGGGCCACGTGCGCGAACGCACGGACTGACGACGCTTATGCGGCGACTTCCCGTACCGTGATCGCGTACTTGAAGGTCTCGGGGTCGTAGGCGTCGATGCGCTCGCCCCTGACCTCGGCCTGCGGGTACATGAGGAAGGGCAGGGCGGCGGCCTTCGAGCCCGGCAACGCGATGTCGTGCGCCGTGTTGTACGCCATCCAGTTGCCTTCCCAATTGCCGAAGAGGCCTTCGTACACGGGTGCCACGACCTCGTGCTTCGCGGTCTTGATCCAGTCCGGTGTCTCCTGGCGCATCACCTTCGCGACGTCGGCAGGATCGGCGGCCACCCATCCGTACGCCTGCAGCCAGACGTCGGCGCGGCAGTGCTGTGCCTTGGTGATGTCGGCCGATCCCGCGCCCAGCTCCTTGTACGGGAACTTCGACTTCGCGAGCCGTATGCCGTAGAGGTCGCGCGCGGGTACGCCCACCGAGCGGCACAGCCCGACGAACAGAGCGTTGAGG
>CAZIZD010000315.1:0-5448 GCA_964543615.1 uncultured Alcaligenaceae bacterium
GCGGCTACGGTTTCTACATCCTCAAGGGCAAGCCCGTGTGGCTGTGGAACATGGTCGACCTCGAGCGGCTCAAGTGGGAGGGCGCCGAAGTGCTGGCGCCCGGTCGTCACACGATCGAGTTCGACTTCAAGTACGACGGACTGGGCGCCGGCACGCTCGCGTTCAACAACTTCAGCGGCCTCGGCCGCCCGGGGGTGGGCACGCTCAAGGTGGACGGCAAGGTGGTCGACACCAAGAACATGCCCCGCACCCTCCCGATGATCCTGCAGTGGGACGAGAGCTTCGACGTGGGCTCCGACACGCTCACGGGCGTGAACGATGCCGACTACAGGCCGCCGTTCGCGCTGACGTCCAAGCTCAACAAGCTCACGATCAAGGTGAATCGCCCGCAGCTCTCCCCGGCCGACATCGCGAAGCTCGAGGCGGGGATGAAGGAAAAGGCAAAGGCGGACTAGGGAAACGGTGGGGGGGCGGCGCGAAGGCCCGCCCATCTCGCGTGTCAATCGGTAATTTTTCGGGCCGCACGACGTTCGCGGCCCGCTGTCTTTTCGCACTATCATTGCGCCGTGTGCGGCCGGGGCCGCACTACGTGGGGGGCCGGTTTTCTTTTCCCATTTTCTTTGCGCGTTGTGGGGCCGCGGCCGCACGACGTCATGAGGTCCCGGTTGCCCCGCGGGCTTCGTTTAACGACAACAGCGACTACTGTCGCGCGGCCTCGCGGGCCGCGCCCCACGGGAGAATGGAAACATGAACACCAAGCTTGCCCTGATCGGAACCGCCGCGCTCCTCCTTGCCGGCTGCCAGACCACCCAGCAGATCATGGACGCTTCGCAGCCGCAGGCGATGAGCATCGCGCAGCGGCGCGCCGCCTTCGAGCTCAACTGTCCCGGCGTGCAGATGACGGTGCTGTCGCGCGAGGAAGTGCCGCCAGTGTTGCAGTTCCGCGGCACGCCGCGCCTCGAGTACACGATCGGCGCCAGCGGGTGCGGCCAGAAGGGCACCTACCTTGTGATCTGTCCGGAAGACGGCAGCGGCTGCTTCGCCGGCGCCGGCCGCCGCGAGTAAACACGCAATACGGAGACCCACCATGAAATTAGCATCGACACTCGCGGCGCTCGCCGTCGCGGCCGCGACGCTCGCGCCGACCGCGCAGGCGCAGGTTCCCGAGGACAAGTGGACCTTCCAGGCGATCGTATACGGCTATCTTCCCGACCTGGGCGGCACCACCAAGTTTCCTGAGCGCACGGGTGCCAGCAGCATCAACGTCAACATCGACCAGATCCTGTCGAACCTCAACTTCACCATCATGGGTGAGCTCGAGGCGCGCAAGGGGCGCTGGGGGATGTTCACCGACCTCATCTATCTCGACGTGGGCGGCGACAAGAGCAACACTCGTGAATTCACGGTGGGTGGCCACGCGATCCCGTCCTCGGCGACGGCCAATCTCAACCTCGACCTCAAGGGCCTCCTGTGGACGGTCGCGGGCGAGTACGCGGCGATCAACGAAAAGTCGACGCTCCTCTACGTCTTTGGTGGCGCGCGCCTGCTCGACCTCGACCAGAAGCTCTCATACAACCTGAGCGTCGACGTCGGTCCCTTCGCCGGGTCCGGGCGCAGCGGCAGCAGCGACGTGAGCTTCTCCTACTGGGATGCGATCGTGGGGGTCAAGGGCAAGGTTGCCTTCGGTGAGCGCGGCGAATGGTTCGTGCCGTACTACGCGGACATCGGCACGGGACAGTCCGACCTCACGTACCAGCTGTTCGGCGGCATCGGCTACTCGTTCTCGTGGGGCTCGGTGCTCGCAGGCTGGCGCTACCTCGACTACAACTTCAAGTCGAGCTCGGCGGTCGAGACTCTCAATTTCAACGGGCCCATGATCGGCGTCGCGTTCGGCTGGTGATGCGGCGCTTCCTCGCCGTGGCGTGGACCGCCGCCGCGCTTGCGGCGCAGGCGGCGGAGGCGCCCTCGTTCGAGAAGCTGCGCGGCCAGTGGGTGCGGCCCGACGGCGGCTATGTCATCACCGTGGCCACGGTCGGCGACGACGGCAAGATGACCGCGATGTACAACAACCCCTCGCCGCTTCCGTTTGCGCAGGCCGTCGCGCGCCGCGAGGACGGGGTGCTGAAGGCGTTCTTCGAGCTCCGCGCGGGCGGCTATGGCGGGTCCACCTACACGCTCACGTACGACCCCGCGGCGGATCGCCTCACGGGTGTCTACTACCAGGCGGTGGCAGGAAAAAAGTTCGACGTGTACTTCCAGCGGATGAAATAGCCCGTCTGCGCCGCGCCGCAACGGGACGCGCGACGCGCCCCCCGGCGCGACGGGATAACACCAACAATTCGGGGGAACCGCGATGCTTGGCCTCATGCAGGACGTCCCACTCCTCGTGTCCATGCTGATCCGGCACGCCGACCGCCATCATGGCGACGTCGAGATCGTGTCGCGACGCGTCGAGGGTGACCTCCACCGCACGACATGGCGCGAGGTCCATACGCGCGCGAGGAGGCTTGCCAACGCGCTCGACGCGCTCGGCGTGGGCATGTCGGATCGCGTGGCGACCATTGCGTGGAACGGGCATCGCCACCTCGAGCTCTATTACGCGGTCTCGGGCATGGGCGCGGTCGTGCACACGATCAACCCGCGCCTGCCCGCGGACCAGATCGCGTGGATCGCGCAGCATGCCGAGGACACGCTGCTCTTCTTCGACATGACGTTCCTGCCCCTCGTCGAGAAGATCGCGGCGCAATGCCCCTCGGTGAAGGCGTGGGTCGCCATGACCGATCGCTCGCACATGCCGCCATCGACGGCGATCCCCAACCTCCTCTGCTACGAGGACCTCGTCGAGGCACAGGACGACGATTACGACTGGCCGGTGTTCGACGAGCGGCTCGCGTCGTCGATGTGCTACACGTCGGGCACCACGGGCCATCCGAAGGGCGTGCTCTACAGCCATCGCTCCACGCTTCTGCACTCGTTTGCGGCCTGCATGCCGGACGGTCCGAGCTTCTCGGCAAAGGAGGTGGTCCTGGCCGTGGTGCCCATGTTTCACGTCAACGCGTGGGGCATCCCCTACGCGGCCGCGATGACCGGCGCCAAGCTCGTGTTCCCCGGCCCGACCCTCGACGGCAAGTCGCTGCACGAGCTCATCGAGGGCGAGCGCGTGACGATGTCGGCGGGCGTGCCCACCGTGTGGCAGGGACTGCTTGCGTACATGGAGCAGAACGGCCTCGCGTTCTCCACGATGCGGCGCACGGTGGTGGGGGGCGCGGCGCTGCCGCCCGCGATGCTGCGCACCTTCGAGGAGAAGTATGAGGTGCGCGCCGTGCACGCGTGGGGGATGACCGAGCTCTCGCCCATCGGCACGGTGTGCGCGCTGCGTCCGAAGCATGACGGCCTCTCGCGCGAGGAGGTGTACAAGGTCAAGGCCAAGCAGGGGCGCGCGGTGTTCGGCGTCGACATGAAGATCGTGGATGCGGACGGCAAGGAGCTGCCATGGGATGGGATCGCGTTCGGCGACCTTCTCGTGCGCGGCCCGTGGATCGTGAGCAGCTACTTCCGCGGCGAGGGCGGCGATCCGCTGGTCGCCGACCTGCAGGGCAACACGTGGTTTCCCACCGGCGACGTCGCGACCATCGACCCCGACGGCTACATGCAGATCACCGATCGCAGCAAGGACGTGATCAAGTCGGGCGGTGAGTGGATCAGCAGCATCGACATCGAGAACGTCGCGATGTCGCATCCCGCGGTCGCGATGTCGGCATGCATCGGCGTCGCGCATCCCAAGTGGGACGAGCGCCCGCTGCTCGTGGTGGTGAAGAAGCCGGGTCACGAGGTCTCGCGCGAGGCGCTGCTCGCGCACTACGAGGGCCGCGTGGCCAAGTGGCAGGTGCCCGACGACGTCGTGTTCGTGGAGTCGATTCCGATCGGACCGACCGGCAAGATGCTGAAGACAAAGCTGCGCGAGCAGTTCCGCGGGCATCGGCTGCCCGCGGCGTAAGCCACCGCGGCCTCCATGCGAGGCCTGCGCATGGAGACCACGGAGCTTCGCGAATTACGGCGTGGGCACCACCGTGTAGAACACGCCGTTGGCGCCGAACGACGGCTTGAACCACGTGTTGCCGCACAGGTAGTACTGCTGCCCCTGTACGTTGGGCTGCGCGCATCCTCCCGGAATCGTCGCGTAGTTCATGCCCATCACCCACGTGCCGGATGCCGGCACCACCACCGGCGCCGCGGCCGTACCCGACGCGGCCGCGACACCGGTCGCAACGCCCGCGTTGTACGCCGCCCCTGTCGCCGCCGCGGTGTTGGCGCTGCCTGCCGCAACACCCGCGTTGTACGCGCTCGACGTGGCCGCCGTCGTATTGGCCGACGCCACCGCAGCCCCCGCGGCCATGCCCACCACTGCACCGGCCGCGGCTGCGCAGCCGTAGCACCCGGTCGAGTAATACGGCACCGCCACCGGCGGGTGATACGCGGGATACGTGGGATAGGCAGGGTAGCCCGGCGGGTGATACGCCGTAGCCCCGCCCGGGTACGTGTGATACGCCCCCTCGCCGGCCTTGCCGTACGTGCTGCCGCCGTACACGTTGGTGTGCTCGGTGCCGCCGCCGTACGCGTGCGCCGTGTTGCCGCCGTACGCGTTGGTGTGCTCCGTGCCTTCCCCGGCGGCGTGCTCCGAGCTTCCGCCCCAGCGGTTCTCGTGGCTCGTCTCGCCGTAGCTGTGCTGCGTCGACCCGCCCGCACGGTTGGCGCTCGCCCAGCCGTACGCCTGCGCCGCAAAGCCGCACGCGGCCGCGACCGCGACCGCGACGATCGTTTTCTTCATCGCCATGCTCCTCATTTGGTCCCCTTCGCCGGCACGATCGACTTCACCCCCTTGGGCGGCGGCGCCGGCGCCGCAAAGTTCATCTTGCCCGCGCCCGCCACCTTGGCCGACGCGAACGTCTCCGGCGCAAACACCGGGTCGAGCTTCCAGTTCGAAAGATCGAGCTCGTGCCGCAGCCGCAGCTTATCGGCCCGGTACTGCGCACGGACGCGCCGCGGCAGATTGTCATCCACCCCGATCCACATCTGCAGGAACACGTCGTTGTTGGCCCACGCCACCATGTTGGTGGGCACGCCGCCCACCGACGTCGACTTGCCGATCACGAACGCTTCCACCGCGCCCGTCCTGAACGCGACGTACGGATCGGCCGCCACCACGTCCATGAACGGGTAGAAGATCGCCGCGTTCTTCTGCGCCGCCTGCAGCGCCTCGTCGATGGTCGCCGGAGCCGCCGTCACCGCCGCCAGGTTCTCCACCGGCGCATAGGCGGTCATGGTCTTGCCGTCGTAGTAGAACTCCGACACCGGACCATCTCCCAGTGTGAGGATGCGCAGCTTGTCCGGCCGCTGCATCGAAACGTCGTAGCGCGTCGTGAACACGAGCGGCGGGCCGAGCTTGCT
>CAZIZD010000316.1:0-4327 GCA_964543615.1 uncultured Alcaligenaceae bacterium
TCCCGCGGACATTCCTGCGACGATCTCCTACGTCAGCAACGAGGCGGAATTCACCCCGCCGGTCATCTACAGCAATGAGACCAAGAGCAAGCTCGTGTTCATGGTCGAGGCGCGGCCCGCGCCGGAGCAGGCGTCAAAGCTCAATCCCGGCCAGCCGGTGTCCGTGACGCTCAGATGAGCAGCGGCGGCACTGCGGTCGTCGATGTCAGAAATCTCGACAAGAGCTTCGGCACCAAGCGCGTTGTTGCCGATCTCTCGATGCGCGTCATGCAGGGCGAGATCTTCGGCTTCCTCGGTCCCAATGGCAGCGGCAAGACGACCAGCATTCGCCTGATGTGCGGCTTGCTCACGCCCGACTCGGGCAGCGGCACGTGCCTGGGCTACGACATCCGCACGCAGGCGGAGCTCATCAAGCGCAACGTCGGCTACATGACGCAGCGCTTCTCCTTCTGGGACGACCTCACGATCCGCGAGAACCTCGACTTCACCGCGCGCGTGTACGCGATGAGCGACCGCAAGGCCGCGGTCGATCGCGCGATCGAAGACCTGGGTCTCCAGGGACGTCAGCATCAGCTGACGGGAACGCTGTCAGGGGGGTGGAAGCAGCGCCTCGCGCTCGCGGCGTGCATGCTGCATCGCCCGCGGCTCCTGCTGCTCGACGAGCCCACGGCCGGCGTCGATCCGAACGCACGCCGCGAGTTCTGGGAAGAGTTGCACCACTTGGCCGCGCAAGGCGTCACGGTGCTCGTGAGCACGCATTACATGGACGAGGCGGAGCGCTGCCACAAGCTCGCGTACATCGCCTACGGCCGCCTGCTCGCGCAGGGCACCGCGCGCGAGGTCATCGCATCGCAGGGACTCGCCACGTTCTCGGTGCGCGGGGCCGACCTCACCGGGCTTGCCGAGCGGTTGCGCGGCATGCCCGGCGTGGAACAGACCGTCGCTTTCGGCGAGACCGTGCACGTCACGGGCAAGGATCCCGCGCAACTGGAGCGCACGCTGCGCGAAGCTTGCGCTGCCGACGGCTTCACGTACGCACCCATCGACACGAGTCTGGAGGACGTCTTCATCCATCTGATGCAGGGCGCGACCGACAACTTCGGCAGCGGCGCGAAGCCATGACGGCGTTCTCGCTGCAGCGCTGGTGGGCCATGGTCACGAAGGAGTTCCTCCAGCTCCGCCGCGACCGCGTGACCTTCGGCATGATCGTCGGCATCCCGATCGTGCAGCTCACGCTCTTCGGCTTCGCGATCAACACCGATCCCAAGCACATGCCCACCGCGCTGATCGTCGCCGACCAGAGCGAGTTCACGCGCACGTTCGTGCAGGCGATGAAGACGTCGGAATATTTCCGGATCGTCGGCGAGTTGCCCAACGAGGAGGCCGGCCGCGCCGCGCTCGCGCAAGGGTCCGCGCAATTCGTGCTCACGATTCCCGCCGACTTCACGAAGAAGCTGCTGCGCGGCGAGCGGCCGTCGATGGTGCTCGAAGCGGACGCGTCCGATCCCACCGCAACCGGCGCGGCGCTCGCGGCGTCGTCGCAACTCGTGTCGGTGGTCGCGCGCAAGGACCTGACCGGTCCGTACGCCGCGCTTGCGGGAACGCCGCCGCCCTTCGACGTGGACGTGCATCGCCTCTACAACCCCGAGTCGATAACGCAGTACAACATCGTGCCCGGACTGATGGGCGTGATCCTCACGATGACGCTCGTGATGATGACGGGACTCGCCATCACGCGCGAGCGCGAGCGCGGCACGATGGAGAACCTGCTCGCGATGCCGCTCACGCCGCTCGAGGTGATGACCGGCAAGATCGTGCCCTACATCGCGATCGGGCTGATCCAGGCGAGCATCATCCTGCTCGCCGCGCGCTTCATGTTCGGCGTGCCGTTCGTGGGCAGCATTACCGCGCTGTACGGAGCATCGCTCATCTTCATTGCATGCAACCTCACGGTCGGCATCACGCTGTCGTCGCTCGCGCGCAACCAGTTGCAGGCGATGCAGCTCACGTTCTTCTACTTCCTGCCCAACATGTTGCTGTCGGGCTTCATGTTCCCGTTCCGCGGCATGCCGGAGTGGGCGCAGTGGATCGGCAGCGCGCTGCCGCTCACCTACTTCAACAGGATCGTCCGCGGCATCCTGCTCAAGGGCAACGACTGGCCGGACCTCTGGCCGAGCGTGTGGCCGCTGCTGGTGTTCGCGCTCGTCGTCATGCTGATCGCCGTGAAGTTCTACCGGAGGACGCTAGATTGAAGGCGCGCATCCTCCTCGCCGCCGCGCTGCTCGCGGGATGCACCGTCGGTCCCGACTTCCGTGCGCCCGATCCGCCTGCCACGGACCGCTACGTGCCGGGCGCGGCACCGCAAGTCAATCTCGTGGTGCGCGACATTCCCGCAGAGTGGTGGAAGGTGTTCGAGTCGCGCGAGATCGACGCGCTCGTGCAGAAGGCGCTGGCGAACAACCGCACGCTCGAGGTCGCGCAGGCCCGCGTGCGGCAGGCCAAGGCGCTGCGCGAGGCGCGCGAGGGCGGCACCTGGCCCCGCGCGGATCTCGCTGCGGGCGCCGAGCGCCAGCGCATCGACCCCGCGACCTTCGGCTTTCCGCAGGCGCCGAATCCCGGGCCCTTCAACGTGTTCTCGCTGGGCGTAAACGCCTCGTACGACTTCGACATCTTCGGCGGATCGCGGCGCGAGCTCGAGGCGCTCGCGGCCGAGATCGACTACCAGGGGTACGAGCTGCAGGGGGCGCGCCTGACCATTGCGAGCAACGTGGTGGCCACGGCCATCCGCCGGGCGGCGCTTGCCGCGCAGATCGAGGTCACCGAGGCGATCCTTGCGGCGCAACGCCAGGAACTGGCCATCACCGAGAAGCGCTACGAGTTGGGCGGCGTCGCCCTGGTCGCGGTGAGGAACCAAGGCGTGCTGGTGGCGCAGACCGAGGCGAGCCTGCCGCCGCTGCGATCGCAGCATGCGCGCGCAACCCACTTCCTGGCGGTCCTCGTGGGCGAGCCCCCCGGGACCGCGCAGATCTCTGCGGTCGAGCTCGACCAGCTGAAGCTTCCCGGCGAACTTCCGCTACGGCTGCCGTCCGAGCTCGCCCGGCAGCGGCCGGATATCCTCGCAAGCGAGGCGCTGCTTCACAAGGCTTCGGCCAACGTGGGGGTGGCGACGGCCGACCTCTATCCCAAGCTATTGATTTCCGGAAGCTTTTCATCCAGCCAGCTCAGCATTGGGGACGTGCTGGGCAACGGCATCAATGTCTGGAACATCGGCATCAACCTGCTCCAGCCGCTGCTCCGGGGCGGCGAGCTGCAGGCCCGCAAGCGGGCCGCCGAGGCGGGATA
The DNA here is from genome assembly GCA_964543615.1 of uncultured Alcaligenaceae bacterium. Lineage (GTDB taxonomy): Bacteria > Pseudomonadota > Gammaproteobacteria > Burkholderiales > Casimicrobiaceae > VBCG01. Next base: position 3,343 of record CAZIZD010000316.1, read on the forward strand.
CGAGCAGGCGCTCGCGGCGTACCGGCAGACCGTCCTCGCGGGTCTGCAGGACGTCGCCGATGTCCTGCGGGCGTTGGAGGCCGACGCCCAGGCCGTGAGTGCCCGCTCACTTCAGGCCGATCGGGCGGAGGAGGCCTACCGGATCACCCTCGAGCGGTTCCGGGCGGGCGGGGTGAGCGAGCTTGCCCTGATCGAGGCCGACCGGCAGCGACTCACGGCCCGGATCGCCTATCTCGACGCGCGGGCGGGCCAGTACGGCAATGCGGCGGCGCTCTTCCAGGCGCTCGGCGGAGGATGGGCACCGCCAGGTCCCTGAGTACGCCGTGGTCGGTTGGTCCCGGTTTCCCGCGACCCCGACAAGCGTCCGCAGATCAAGGAACCAGGCAAGCTGCGTTGCTGCATTTGAGGACAAGAATCCTGGTGAACGTGGCGTCGTAGTAGCTCACGACGGGAAGCCCGTCGGTCCCAATGACGATGGACGAATAGCGACCCACGTCCCCGCTGCTCTCCGCGGTGGTGATGGTCGCGCTTCCCGTGCACGCCGCGTTCTGGCACTTGGCGATCCTGAGAACGCCGTTGCCGTAGTGGCTTACGATCGGCAAGCCATCGGCGCCGATCGCGATCGACGTGTATCCGCCCGACGATTCAAGGGTGGTCGTCGTCGCACTGCCGGTGCACGCCGCGTTGACGCACTTCGCGACCTTGACCGTACCGTTCGTCTGGTCGAAGTAGCTCACGACTGGAAAGCCATCGGCTCCGATTGCGATCGACGTGTAGAGTCCAACGTCCCCCCCGCTGTCGACGGTCGTGATCGTCGCTCTCCCGCTGCACGATGCATTCACGCACTTTGCGACCTTGAGGTCTCCATTCGTCTGGTCGTAATAGCTGATGACCGGAAAGCCATCGGTCCCGATCGCCAGTGACGTGTATCGGCCGACGCTCCAGGAGATGACAACCGGAGTGATCGTCGCACTGATGCCGCTAC
>CAZIZD010000316.1:4337-5409 GCA_964543615.1 uncultured Alcaligenaceae bacterium
GTGGCCGACGCTCTTGCGTTCTCTGTCGTCGGTCTTGTTCGGAGCGATGCCGCTGCACGATGCATTCACGCACTTTGCGACCTTGAGGTCCCCGTTGAAGCTGTCGAAGTAGCTCATCACGGGAAAGCCATCGGTCCCGATCGCGACGGACGGAAATCGCCCGACGCTGCTGTTCAGGAGATCCACATTGTTGGGGGCGGGGCTGCTGCTGCACTCGTCATTCACGCATTTGGTAACCAGCATGTGTTGGGCGCCATCCATGAAGCTCACCACCGGTTTGCCGTCGGCGCCGACGGCGATTGCATTGTGGCTTGTTCCTCCCGCGTACACCGTCGAGATCACTTTGCTGAACGAGCAGGCCGCATCGATGCACTTCGCGACCTTGAGCGGCGGCCCGTAACTCATCACCGGGTTGCCGTCGAGGCCGATCGCTAGGGACGTGTTCGCAAAAGTTCCGGTTTCGATCTCGATGCTGGTTTGCGGAAGCGTGGCGCACACCCAGATCCCGCGACCACGTCGCAGCACCTGGCCGTCGAAGCAATCTGGCAGCTGCTGGCTTGCCACCAGCCGATCCGGGGCGATCGTGCCCGCGGCGATCTTTTGGTTGGTGATGCCGCCATCGGCGACGCCCAGCTCGTTGCCTCCGGCGCCGAGGTTCTTCGCCAGGCCGCCTCCTGCGTTGAGCCGCAGGTCGAGGGTGCCCGCCGTCGAGATGGGCCCCCCTTGCAGACCCGCGCCGGTGGCGATGCTGTTGACCGTCCCGCCGGAATTGGCGTCGGTTTGGCATGTCACGCTGCCGTCCGCGGCGATCGCACGGATCGACGAACCGACCGCGCACGCGGTGCTCACGCGTCGTTGCAGATACGCGGTGTCCGCGGCGATCGTTCCGCTGCCCGTGATCGTCCCTCCGGTGAGGCCAGTTCCTGCCGTTACGCTTGTGACCGTCCCGCCGCTGTTCGTGTCGTTACCGCACGCCCACGCGCTCCCGTTCCAACGGGGAATCTGGTTGTTGCTGCACGCGGTCATCGGCAGCAGTTGCGTCGGCGCGAGACTGATGGTGCCGATGCCGGTG
>CAZIZD010000317.1:0-5380 GCA_964543615.1 uncultured Alcaligenaceae bacterium
CGTCGGGCAGCAGCGCGATGACCGACTGCATCTTCGACTTGGGCACGTTCATCGCAGGCCCGTTCTGCGCCACGATCCTCGGCGAGTTCGGCGCCGAGGTCATCAAGATCGAGGCACCGGGCGCGGGAGACTCGATGCGCAGGCTCGGCACCGACACCGCCTGCGGCGACACCCTCATGTGGCTCTCGGAGGGACGCAACAAGAAGTGCGTGACGGTCGACCTGCGACAGGCAGCGGGACGCGCGCTCGTGCGCAAGCTCGCGCAGCGCTGCGACGTGGTGGTCGAGAACTTCCGGCCGGGCACGCTCGAGAAGTGGGGCCTCGGTTACGAGACTCTGAAGGCGGACAACCCGGGCGTGGTGCTCGTGCGCATCTCGGCGTACGGCCAGGACGGTCCCATGCGCTCGCAGCCGGGCTTCGCCCGAGTGGCGCATGCGTTCTCCGGCCTTGCCTATCTCGCGGGCGAGCCGGGGCGCGTCCCCGTCGTGCCGGGCTCGACGTCGCTGGCCGACTACATGTCCGGCCTGTACGGTGCCATCGGCGCGCTCATCGCGCTGCGGGCGCGCGAGCGCAGCGGGGAAGGGCAGGTCGTGGATCTCGCGCTCTACGAAAGCGTCTTCCGCGTGCTCGACGAGCTCGCGCCGGCGTACCAGAAGCTCGGCCACGTGCGCGAGCGCATGGGGGCGGACATCGGCTACGTGTGCCCGCACAGCCACTACGAGACCGCGGACGGGAAGTGGATCGCGCTTGCGTGCTCCAACGACGAGATGTTCGCGCGGCTCGCGGGAGCCATGGAGATGCCGGGCCTCGCGTCGGAGGCCATGTACGGCCGCAAGGACCGGCGCCTCGCCGCGCGCGACGACGTCAACCGCCTCGTGGCGGAATGGGTGAAGGCGCACCCTGCACCGGAAGTCCTCGCGCGCTGCGAGCGCGCGGAGGTTCCCGCCGGCCTCATCAACAGCATTGCCGACATCTTCGCGGATCCGCAGTACCGTGCGCGCGGCAACATTGCGATGCATCCGTCGCGCATCGGCGAGCTCGCGGTCCCCGGCGTCGTGCCGCGCCTCTCGGCGACGCCGGGCGCCATTCAATGGCTCGGGCCGGCGCTGGGCGAGCATACGGCCGACGTGCTGCGCAGCGTCCTCGGCCTAGCCGACGGCGAGATCGGCGCCTTGCGCGAAGCGAAGGTGATCTGACGTGCCCCTTCCCCCTTCGAACGAGCGAACCGAAATCCACCTGCGCACGCTCGAGATGCGCGGTTACCGGCGCGATGACGGGCTCTACGATATCGAGGGGCATCTGCGCGACGCGAAGAGCGTCTCGATGGATATCGGCACCCGGCGCTACGAGCCTGACGAAACGGTCCACGACATGTGGGTGCGGCTCGTGGTCGACGAGTCGCTCGTGGTGCGCGACGTGATCGCGGTGAGCGACGTGACGCCCTTTCCCGTTTGCAAGGAAGCAGCCGCGGCAATGCGCAGCATCGTGGGGCAGCGCATCGCGCCGGGCTGGAGCCTGGTGGTCAAGTCGCGCCTCGGCGGCAAGATCTCGTGCACGCATCTCATGGAGATGCTCATTCCCATGGGCACCGCCGCCTTCCAGACGCTGGCGCACGTGCGGCTGGCCAAGCCGGACAAGCTCGACCCGCGGGGACGGCCGCTCAAGATCGACAGCTGTTACGCGTACGCGAGTGGCACGGAAGTGGTGAGGCACCGCTGGCCGGAGTTCTACACGGGGGAGGACGCGTGAACGGGGCACGCTCGCTGCTCTTCGTCCCGGCGACCAGCGAGCGCAAGATCGACCGCGCGTTCGCGTCGGGGGCCGACGGCGTCATCGTCGACCTCGAGGACGCCGTTGCGCTGGAGCAGAAGCAGGCGGCGCGCGATGCGCTGGCTTCCATTCTCGCGACGCCGCGTGCCGGCGCATACGTGCGCATCAACGCCGCGAGCACCGGCGAATGCCTGCGCGACCTGATGGCGCTTCCGCTGCGGGCGATCGCCGGTGTGCTGCTGCCCAAGGCGGAGTCGGTCGAGGAGATCGCTTCGGTCGACTGGGTGCTGGCGCAGCGCGAGGCCGCCGAGGGACTCGTCCGCGGTGGCGTTCCTTTGATGGCCCTGATCGAGTCGGCCAGGGGCGTGCGCGCCATCGACCCCATCGCACGGGCGGCGCCGCGGCTGCGAAGACTCGCGTTCGGCGGCGTCGACTTCTCCAACGACCTCGGCACCGCGGTGGAGGAGGAGAGCGTCGTGAGCCACGTGCGCATCGCGATGGCGTGCGCATCACGGGCGGCGGGACTCGAGCCGCCCATGGACGCGCCGCAACTCGCCATCCACGACGAGGTACGGCTGCGCGCGGCCGCAGGCCTCGCCAAGGCCCAGGGCTTCACGGGCAAGCTCTGCATTCATCCCGCACAGGTCGCACCGGTGAACGAGGCTTTCATGCCCGACGCCTCCGAGATCGATCGCGCGCGGCGCATCGTCGCCGCCTTCGAAGCCGCGGAAGGGCAAGGTCAGGGTGCCGTCGCGGTCGACGGGATCATGGTGGACTACCCGGTGGTCGAACGCGCGCGCAGGACCCTCATCAACGCGAACCGTCACCACAGCGAGGACGCATGAAGATCGTCGACTGGCACTCACGTTGGGCCACGGAGCGCGGCTATCGAGGCAAGTTCGGCGACGAGGAGACGCGCAAGGCCTCCGAGAAGTACTGGAACTGGAAAGTGGACGTGATGGGCGAGGAGGAGATGCTCGCGCACTTCCGCAGGAACGAAGTGCGGGTGATCCTCGACACCGGCAAGTCGTCCTTCTTCAACAAGGCCGTGCCGGTGGAGGAGCTCGCCGAGCAGCACGACTACGGATTCGAGTTCGGTCGCAAGCACCCGGACGTCATCCTCGGGCACTGGCTGCACTTCAATCCGCACGTGCCGGGCCACCTCGAGGAGTTCCGGCGGTGCATCGACAAGCGGGTGGGATTTCTGGGGATCGGCGGCGGCCCCTTTCCGTCGGCGTCCGATCCGGCGTGGGAGCCGTTCTACGCCCTGTGCATCGAGGCCAACCTGCCGGTGCTGATCTTCGTGGGCATGACCGCGCTGGGCGCCGGGATGCCGGGCGGCCTGGGTCTTCCGCTCGACCTCACGCACCCGCGTCACCTCGACATCACGGCGGCGATGCATCCCGATCTGAAGATCGTCGCGGCGCGCCCGGGGTGGCCGTGGCAGGACGAGACCAACGCAACGATCATCCACAAGGGCAACGTGATGTACGAGCTCCACGGGTGGTCGCCCAAGTACTACCCGGAGTCGCTCAAGTACGAGATTTCGCACCGCCTCAAGGACCGCATCCTGTTCGGCGCGGACTTCCCCATGCTCAAGTACGAGCGCCTCGTGGAGGACTGGCGCAAGCTCGGCTACTCGGAGGAGATTCTCGAGAAGGTCTTCTTCCGCAACAGCGAGCGCTACCTCGAGACGCTGGGGATCAAGTAACGGGCACGGCGGCGCGTCGCGCCACGTTGCGCGGCTACGTCGCCTCCACGCACAAGCGGGCGATCCGGGACAGGATGCGCGCGAGCGCGGCATTGGCCGCCGCCACGCCTCCGGCGGCGTTCTCCGCGGCGGACGGCTCCGCGTCCTCGAAGAGTTGCGTGGCCACCACGCGGCGCGTGCGAAGGTTCGTGACCTGGACGCGCACGGCGATCTCCGACCGGCTCGGCGTCGTTGCGAAATTCTGCACGAGGCGGACGATCTCGGTGTCGACGCGATAGTCGGCGGAGGCGGCCGACGGCGCCTCCACCACTGCGCGAAAGCTTCCGGTGTCGTCGAGGGCGCGCACGAGGAGAGGCGACAGCATCCGGGGCGGCGTGTCGACCCAACGGTTGGACGCAAACCGGTCGATCGCGTAGGCACCGCGCGTGTACATCATGTCGGCGGTGTCGAAGCCGGGCGCGGCGCGCGGGACGGCGACCTCGATCACGACGTCGCGCGGCGTGGAGGCGGCGGGCGCGGGCCTCGCGGCGAGCGTGTGCACGGTCACGTTGTCGGGCGCGAGCGGCTGCGGGACGCTGCAGGCGGCGATCGCCAGGGCGACGAGGAGGGCGGCGATGGGCTTCACTTCACTTCTCCCGGACCGGGCTTCGGCGGCGGCTTGCCCCACACCAGCGCGCCCGGATGGCGCTCGAGCTCGGCCGTCGTCCTGCGCAGCGTGTTCGCGACTTCGCGCAGCTCCGTCACCAGTTCCCGGACCTCCGGCAGCGTCTCGCCCGTGAAGCGCGCGACGTCGCCGCGGCTTCCTTCCACGAGCTGTCCGGCGCTGGTGCCGGCCGCCGCCACGCTCGCGGTCATGCGGTCGAATGCGTCGGCGCTGCGCTCTATACGCTTCACGAGCGTCGGCAGGTCGGCGGTGAATCGCGCGGCATTGGCCGTCGCCTTTCCGGCGTCGGCGAGGGCGGCGTCGATGGTCGCCGAGCGCTGCGCGAGGGTGCGCGACACGACGCGCAGGTCGGCCATGGTTTGCGAGATCGCGCGGCGGTTCTCGTCGTCGAGGAGGGCATTGATGCTGTCCATGGAGCGGCTTGCCTTCTCGATGAGCGTGGTGAGCGAGGTGTCGAGGCGCGCGAACAGCGACGGTCCGGATCGGATCACCGGATAGTCCTCGCCCTGCCGCGCGACGAGCGGCGGCGAATCCTTGCGGCCCCCGGTCAGCTCGACGTAGGCGATGCCGGTCAGCCCCTGCGTCTGCAGGATGGCGATGGTGTCCTCCTTGACCGGCGTGCCGCGGAGAATGGAGAGGGTGAGCTGCACCCGTTCCACGTTCTGCGGATCGAGCGCGATCTTGCGCACCAGGCCCACGTCGACACCGCGGTACTTCACCGGCGCGTTGAGGTTGAGGCCCGCCACCGATTCCGTCATGAAGGCGATATAGGTGTCGTAGCTCTTGCCGTAATAGCGGCCGCTGGTGAGCCACAGCACGCCGCCGATCAGCGAAGTGCCGAGGACCAGGACAAAGGCGCCTACGACGGCGAAGTTGAATTTCGCTTCCACGCCTGCTCCCGTGCGGCCCGGCCGCGCGGCCCGTAGAAATATTCGTGAACCAGCGGATCGTCGAGCTTGGCAAGCTCCTCCATCGACCCGATGCCAACGATGTGACCTTTGCCGAGCACCGCCACCCTGTGCGCGGCGCGCCACAGCAAGTCGAGGTCGTGGGTCACCATCATGATCGTGAGCCCGAGCGTGTTGCGGAGGTCCTGCACCAGCTCGTCGATCCCGCTCGCGCTCAGCGGATCGAGGCCCGCGGTCGGCTCGTCGAGGAACAGCAGCTCGGGATCGAGCGCGAGCGCGCGCGCCAGCGCCGCGCGCTTGCGCATGCCGCCCGACAGTTCGTTCGGA
>CAZIZD010000318.1:0-5363 GCA_964543615.1 uncultured Alcaligenaceae bacterium
CCGCCGCGACGTCCGTCGCCAGCCACGGCTCGATCATCGCTCGCGTGATGACCCCGTCGCGAGACAGCACGGCCGCGCGCTCGCAGATGTTCAGCAGTTCCCGCACGTTCCCCGGCCAGGGGTACGCCATCATCACTTCCACCGCATCCGCCTCCAGCCGCTTGGCCGGCTTCCCCTCGCGCTGCGCGATGCCCACGATGAAGTGCTCCGCCAGGGCGGCCACATCCTCCGCCCGGTCGCGCAGCGGCGGCAGGTGGATCGGAAGCACGTTCAGGCGGAAGAACAGGTCCTGCCGGAACTCGCCACGGCCCACGGCCCGCGGCAGATCGCGGTTGCTGGTCGCCACCACGCGAACGTCCACGCCGATCGCCAGGCTCGAGCCCACGCGCTCGAACGTCCGCTCCTGCAACACCCGCAGCAACTTGGCCTGCACGCGGGGAGAGACTTCGCTGATCTCGTCCAGCAGCAGCGTCCCGCGGTCCGCGAGTTCGAACCGTCCGTGCCGCAGCCGCTCCGCCCCCGTGAAAGCGCCCTTCTCGTGACCGAACAGTTCGCTCTCCAGCAGCGACTCGCTCAGCGCGGCGCAGTTCACCGCCAGGAAGGCCTCGCCGGTCCGGGGGCTCAGGTCGTGCACCGCCTGCGCGACCTCGTGCGCAGCGGGACCACGCGGCTTGCGCGCGTCCCGACGCGCTCGCTCCTCGACAACACGGTGCAGTCGGCGCAGGCCCGCGCCGCGCGCCATGGCATCGCGCTCCGGGACGAGGGCGCGCCGGAGGTGCCCGATGTCGAGTGCGACCGCGTGCAGATCGAGCTCGTGCTGCACAATCTCGTCGCCAATGCGATCGATGCGCTCAAGACTGCAGCAGGCCCCCGGATGATCCAACTTCACGCAGTGCCCCACGACGGCCGCTTCGTGCGGCTTTCGGTCAGCGACAGCGGACCGGGCGTCGATCCCGCGCTCACCGGCACGCTGTTCGAGCCTCTCGCAAGCGGCAAGGCCACCGGCCTCGGACTTGGCCTCGCCATTTCTCGCACGATCGTCGAGGGTCACGGCGGAAACCTCTGGCTCGCGCCCGCGACGGGCGGCGCGACGTTCTGCCTCACGCTCCCCGTGGCGCGATGAGACCTCCCGCCGGGGCTGCGAGCCCGCCCACCGTGTGCGTCGTCGACGACGACCCGGGGGTGCGCGATTCCTTGTGCCTGCTCCTGCGCCTGCACGGGTTCGCGGGCAAGCCCTATCCCACGGGCGAGGCATTCGTCGCCGACCTCGAAGCACTCGGCGCGGCGGCGACGCCGGTGGTGCTCCTGGACTTGCGTCTCCCCGGCATGAGCGGTGCGCAGGTGCAAGGAGAGCTTGTTGCACGCGGGCTTCGCTGGCCGGTGATCATGCTGACCGCGCATGGTGACGCGACGTCCGCGCGCAACGCGCTCAAGAGCGGTGCGAGCGATTTCATCGAGAAGCCGATCGACGCTCCGGTGCTGCTCGCGGCACTCGAGGCCGCGCTCGCCGAGCGAAGCGCGATCGATGCCGACCGCGCACGCAAGGCGGAGGCCGGCCGGCGCCTCGCCCGCCTCACTGCGCGCGAGCGCGAGGTGCTCGCGATGGTGGTGGCCGGACGTCACAACCGCGAGGTGGCACGCGACCTCGGCATCAGCCCCCGCACGGTCGAGGTCTACAAAGCGCGGCTCATGGACAAGCTCGGCGTGGACCGTCTTCCGGACCTGATCCGGCTCGCGCTCGACATGGAGTGACGCTGCACAGGCCGGTAAGGGAAACCCTTACGGACTCGCCGATTTTCGAATCGGCACCGGCTTCGTAAGCTTGGACGAGTGGCAGCGCCCTGTGGTGCGCTGCTTCCTCTTAGCGAGGTTGCGATGGCCAAGATCCTCATTCCCTTCAGCGAGCCGGAAGGCGCGACGCGCGCCGTCGAGGCGCTCTTGCGCGAGCCGCGTGATGCGAAGCTCGCCGTTCATCTCGTTGCGATCATCGAGCCCCTGCGGCCCGGCAAGGTGCCGATGTTCCTTTCCGCCGAGCGCGCCGAATCGCTCGTGCGCGAGGCGGGGGAGCGTTGGCTCGCGCCGCTCGCGGCCCGGCTGCGCGCGGCGGGCATCGCGTACACGACCCAGGTGATCGCAGGGTCGCCGCACACGACCGTCAGCGAGCTTGCCAATCGCGAGGACATCGACCGGGTGCTGCTGCCGCCGCCGCGTGCTGGCGGATTCACGCGGCGCGAAGGCGAGCGCATCCGCGACCTGTCCCCGCACCCCGTCACCCTCGTCGCCTAGGGGCGATGCGCGCGCTGCATCTCGCCGCCGCCCTCGCGGCCTGCGCTTCCTCGACCGCCTTGGCGGCGGACGGCGCGCTCAACGCGAGCGCGATGTCGCCGCTGTGGATCGTGCCGTTCGCCGGCATCCTGCTGTCGATCGCAGTGGCGCCGGTGACCGCGCCCGCCTTCTGGCACCATCACTTCGGCAAGACCAGCGCCTTCTGGGCGCTCGCGTTCCTGGTGCCGTTCGCGGTCAGCTACGGCGTGGACCTCGCGTGGCGCGAGGTGATGCACACGCTGCTCACCGAGTACCTGCCGTTCATCATCCTGCTGCTCGCGCTGTACACGGTATCGGGCGGCATCCACGTCCGCGGCAACCTGCACGGATCCGCGCGCCTCAATACCGGGATCCTCGCGCTCGGTACCGGACTCGCGAGCATCATGGGGACGACGGGCGCGGCGATGCTGCTGATCCGTCCGCTCCTGCGCGCCAACGACAACCGGCGCCATCGCGCGCACGTCGTCGTCTTCTTCATCTTCCTCGTCGCCAACATCGGCGGCGCGCTGACGCCGCTTGGCGATCCGCCGCTGTTCCTTGGCTTCCTCAAGGGCGTCGACTTCTTCTGGACGACCAAGGCAATGCTGTGGCCCACGCTCCTGTCGAGCGCGATCCTTCTCGTCCTCTTTTATCTCGTCGACAGCTATTTGTGGCGGCGATCCGGCGAGGAGCGCCCGGCGTCGCGCGACCCGACGCCGGACCGCCCCATCACCCTCGACGGCAAGATCAACTTCGTGCTGCTCGGAATCGTACTCGCGTGCGTGCTCGCGTCCGGCGTCTGGAGGACCGGCATCGAGATCGGACCTGCGGGCGCCTCGCGCGACCTCGCGGGCTGGCTGCGCGACGCGGCCCTGCTCGGCATCGCGTGGGCCTCGTGGAAGCTCACGCCGCACGGCGTGCGCCAGGCGCATCACTTCGAGTGGGGCCCCATGATCGAGGTGGCCAAGCTCTTCGCGGGCATCTTCCTCACCATCATCCCGGCCATCGCGATCCTGCGCGCCGGCAACGAGGGCGCGCTCGCGCCGCTGGTCGCACTCGTGACCCACCCCGACGGACGCCCCAACGACGCGCTCTACTTCCTGCTTACGGGCGCTCTCTCGTCCTTCCTCGACAACGCACCCACATATCTCGTGTTCTTCAACCTCGCGGGCGGCGACGCGGTCACGCTCATGACGTCGATGGGGACCACGCTCGCCGCCATCTCGGCAGGTGCGGTGTTCATGGGGGCGAACACGTACATCGGCAATGCGCCCAACATGATGGTCAAGTCCATCGCGGAGTCGAGGGGCGTCCCGATGCCGAGCTTCTTTGCCTACTTCGGGTGGTCGCTCCTCGTGCTGGGGCCGATCTACGCGATCCTGACCTTCGCGTTCTTCCTCTGATTCGCGCGTGGCTCGCTGCACTGCGTATTGACACGCAACCGCGGAAGCCCAAGGATTCGCGCGGTCGGAAGCGACGCCGCCGCGAAGCACCACATGCGACGGCGCCTCCGCTCGAAGGAGGAATGCCATGCGGGAATACCGGGTCCTGATCCTGGGAGCGTCGTACGGCTCCCTGCTCGCCATCAAGCTCGCCCTCGCGGGCCACCGCGTGCGCCTCGTGTGCCTGCCGCACGAGGCAGAGGCCATCAACGCGGATGGCATTCGCGTGCGCATGCCCATCAAGGGTCGCGAAGGATTGCTCGAAGTGGATTCGCGGAAAGCGCCGGGGGCAATCTCCGCATGCGGCCCCGCGGAAGCCAACCCGGCGGACTACGACCTCGTCGCGCTCGCGATGCAGGAGCCGCAATACCGCTCGCCCGGCGTGCGTGAGCTCCTCGCGCGCATCGCGCAGGCGAAGGTCCCGTGCATGTCGATCATGAACATGCCGCCGCTGCCCTATCTCGCGCGCATCCCGGGGCTCGACGTGAGCGCGCTGCGCGACTGCTATACCGATGCCACGGTCTGGGACGCGTTCGATCCCGCGCTGGTGACGCTGTGCAGCCCGGACCCGCAGGCCTTCCGCCCGCCGGAGGAGAAGATCAACGTGCTGCAGGTGAGCCTGCCCACCAACTTCAAGGTGGCGCGCTTTCCCTCCGACGCGCACACGGCGATGTTGCGTGACATGCAGGCGGGCATCGAGGCGGTGCGCTACGAAGACCTCGAGCTGCCGGTCAAGCTCAAAGTGCACGACTCGGTGTTCGTGCCGCTCGCAAAATGGAGCATGCTCCTCACCGGCAACTATCGCTGCGTGCAGGCGGACGACATACGGTCCATCAGGGATGCGGTGCACGGCGATCTCGCGCAATCGCGCGAGATCTACGATTGGGTCGGCACCCTCTGCCGCACCATGGGTGCGTCACCGGACGACCAGGTTCCCTTCGAGAAATACGCGGCAGCGGCGAGCGGACTCGCCAAGCCTTCCTCCGCGGCGCGCGCGCTTGCGGGCGGCGCACCGAACATCGAGCGGGTCGACTCGCTCGTGCAGCGGATCGCCGCCGCGCGCGGGATGCACCTCGCGACGGTCGATGCCGTCGTGGCGAACGTCAACCGGCGGCTGGTGGAGAACCGGAAGGCGAAGTGAGCTCGTCGCCGGCCTCCTCCTCCGACTCGATCTCCCAGCTGTAGAGCTTGCGCGGCGGCACGTCGCGATGGCGCAGTGCGATCGCGAGCGAGACGCCGATCGCGGCCGCCGCGAGGTGGGTCTCCCACGACACCCCGTACTTGATCGGCAGTACGCCCCACACCATCGCGCCATAGAAAAACGCGACGAGGACGGACGCGGCCCACGCGCGCCGGTCGCGACGCAGGATGCCCGCGACAAAGACGTACGCGACGATGCCGTACACGAGCCCGCTGGCGCCGATGTGGATCGAATCCCGGCCGAACAGCCATACCGCGAGCCCGGGGCCCAGGTACACGACGGGCAGCACGATGCGTGACGAGTCGGGATAGAGGTAGAGCAGCATCGTGCCGGCGAGCAGCAGCGGCAACGCATTGGCCGCAAGATGCGCGAGGTCGCCGTGCAGGAGCGGTGCGGAGACGATTCCAGCGAGGCCG
>CAZIZD010000319.1:0-5361 GCA_964543615.1 uncultured Alcaligenaceae bacterium
AATCGCTGAGTCGCTCGCGGCATCGCCCGTGAAGCAACGCCTCTTCCACCAGTGCGTGACGCGCGGATACCGGGTCGCGTCAGGCACGGCGACGCTCCTCGACCGCGCCGTGGTGCCGGCGCTGCGCGCCATCGTCGCGAAGAAGGTGCTGGCCGGTCTGGGCGGGCGGATGCGCCTCACCGTCGTGGGCGGCGCGGCGCTCGATCCCGAGATCGCGCAGACATTCATCGGACTCGGGCTGTCGATGCTGCAGGGCTACGGGATGACCGAGGCCTCGCCGGTGATCTCGGTCAACCGCGACGACGACAACGTCCCCGCGTCGGTGGGTCCGCCGCTTCCCGGCGTCGAGGTGAGGCTCGGCGCGAGCAACGAGCTCATGGTGCGCGGCGCCAGCGTCATGCTGGGCTATTGGCGCAACCCCGAGGCGACCCGCGATGCGCTCGCCGGCGGCTGGCTTCATACGGGGGACATCGCGGAGATCGACGGCGGCAGGATCTTCATTCGCGGCCGCGCCAAGGACATCCTCGTCCTGAGCAACGGGGAGAAGCTTCCGCCGCAGGACGTGGAGTTCGCGATCCTGCACGACCCGGTCTTCGAGCAGGTGATGCTGGTGGGCGAGGGCCGTCCGTACCCGATCCTGCTGGCGGTCACCCGCGAGACGGACCACGAGGCGCTCGAGCGGCGCGCGAACGAGCGCCTATCGGGTTTTCCCCGATGGATGCGGGTGCGCCGTGTCATCCCGGTAGCCGAGGGTTGGTCGGTGGAAAACGGATTCTTGACCCCGACGCTCAAGCTCAAGCGGCCACTGCTGCACCAGCGCTACGAGCACGAGATCGATGCTGCGTATCGCGAAATCTCAAAGTAAGCACTAACTCAAGGAGGCGGCGACCTGGGCCCGGGCGGGTGTCGGCTGCGCTTGACGGCCGCGTAGAACAAACATAGGATTCAAACGATCGTTTGTTTGTTTGGAAGCGCATCCATGGCCAAGGTCGTCCCCCACCCCGCGTCGCATGTGCCGCTTGCCACGAAGTCGAGGATTCTCGATGCCGCCGAAGCGTTGTTCATGGAGCATGGCTTCGAAGGCACGAGCCTGCGCGTCATTACGACCCTGGCCGAGGTGAACCTCGCCGCGGTCAACTATCACTTCGGCAGCAAGGAAGAGCTCTTCCAGGCCGTCCTGACGCGGCGCCTGGACCCCATGAACCAGGCGCGGCTGGACCTGCTCGATCGCTACGAGAGCGAAGCCGCGCCGGCGCCCCTGTCGTGCGAGCGCATCCTCGCAGCCCTGTTCATCCCTGCGCTGACGCTGGCACGCGATCCCGCGCGCGGCGGCGCCAACTTCCTGCGCCTGTTGGGCCGCGCGTACGCGGACCCTGCCCCGTTCATCCGCCAGTTCCTCTCGGTGCAGTACGCGCCGATGATCGCGCGCTTCAAGGACGCGTTCGCGCGTGCGTTGCCGCACCTGCCACGCAAGGAACTGTCCTGGCGATTGCACTTCATCATGGGCGCGCTGTCTTACACGTTGGCGGGGACCGATGCGCTCAAGATCATCGCCGAGCTCAATCCGGTCGAGACCGACAACGACGAGATCCTCCTCCGGCGCCTCGCGCCCTTCCTGCTCGCGGGGCTCACCGCGCCCCTGCCGGAACTATCCGAGGTCTCGCGCGAGTTCGACAACGCGCTGGCCGGCCCCATCTAGGAAACTGCCATGACACTCATTCTCTGGATCGTCGCAGTCGTCGCCGTCGCGATCGCCGCCATCCTCCTGGTCGGTCCGCTGCGGCGCAAGGTCGTGAGCGACCGCATTCTCGCGGTGTACCGCAGGCTCATGCCGCCGATGTCGCAGACCGAGCGCGAGGCCCTCGAAGCCGGAACGGTCGGCTGGGACGGCGAGCTCTTCTCGGGGCGTCCCGACTGGAAGCGGCTCATGTCCGCTCCCGCGCCGGCGCTCACGCCGGAAGAGCAGCGCTTCGTCGACGAGGAGACGACCCAGCTCTGCGCCATGGCGAGCGACTGGGATGCGTCGAGCACCTGGCGCGACCTGCCGCCGCACGTGTGGCAGTTCATCAAGGACAAGGGCTTCTTCGGCATGATCATCCCGAAGGAGTACGGCGGGCTCGGCTTCTCCGCGTACGCCCACTCGCAGGTCATCACCAAGCTGTCCACGCATTGCGGCACGACCGCGGTGACGGTGATGGTGCCGAACTCGCTCGGCCCGGGCGAGCTTCTCGTGCATTACGGCACCGAAGCGCAGAAGGCGTACTACCTGCCGCGCCTCGCGAAGGGCCTCGAGATCCCGTGCTTCGCGCTCACCAATCCGTGGGCGGGCTCCGACGCGGCCTCGATTCCCGACTACGCGTACGTCCGCTGGGGCGAGCACGAAGGCAAGCGCGTGCTCGGACTCTCCGTGACGTGGGACAAGCGCTACATCACGCTCGCCCCGGTGGCGACGCTGCTCGGTCTCGCGTTCCGCGTGCTCGACCCCGACAATCTCCTGGGCGACAAGGAGGACCTGGGCATCACGTGCGCGCTCGTGCCCACGTCGCATCCGGGCGTGCGCATCGGACGCCGTCACATGGCGCTCAACTGGGTGTTCCAGAACGGCCCCACGTCGGGCCGCGACGTGTTCATTCCGATGGACTGGGTCATCGGCGGCCAGCCGATGGTCGGCAAGGGCTGGCGCATGCTGATGGAGTGCCTCGCCGCCGGGCGCGGCATCTCGCTGCCCTCTTCCAACACGGGACTTGCCATGCTCACCGCGCGCGCGGTGGGCGGGTACGCGCGCGTCCGCACGCAATTCAAGATGGCCATCGGCCGCTTCGAAGGCGTGGAGGAGCCGCTCACCCGCATCGCCGGCAACCTCTACATGATGGACGCGACGCGCAAGCTCACCGTCGGCGCGATCGACGCTGGCGAGAAGCCGGCGGTGCTCTCGGCCATCGCCAAGTACCACATCACCGAGCGTGCACGCCAGGCCATCAACGACGGCATGGACGTGATCGGCGGCAAGGGCATCATGATGGGGCCGTCCAACTTCCTGGGCGGCGCCTACATGCAGCATCCGGTTGCCATCACGGTCGAGGGCGCGAACATCCTGACGCGCAGCCTCATCATCTTCGGCCAGGGCGCCATCCGCTGCCATCCGTACCTGCTGAAGGAAATGGACGCAACGCGCGCGCGCGACAGCCGCGCGGCGTCGATCGCCTTCGACGCGGCGCTGTGGGGGCACGTGCGCTTTGCGATCCGCAACGTCCTGCGCTCGTTCTTCATGGGCATCACGGGCTCGCATTTCGTGCGCGTGAACACGGACGTCGCGCCCGAGACCAGGCGCTACTACCAGCAGCTCACGCGGTTCTCGGCGGCGCTCGCATTCCTCGCCGACGTCTCCATGGGCTCCCTCGGGGGCGCGCTCAAGCGCAAGGAGAAGCTCTCCGCGCGGCTGGGCGACATCCTCTCGCTCATGGTCCTCTGCTCGGCGACGCTGCGCCGCTTCGAGCTCGAGGGACGCAAGGCCGAGGACGCCCCGATCATGCACTGGGCGATCTGGGACGCGATGTTCAAGGCGCAGAACGCGTTCGAAGGCGTCATCTCCAACTTCCCCAACCCGGTCATCGCCGCGCTCGCGCGCATCGTCGTGTTCCCCATCGGCCGGCCGTACGAAGTGCCGTCCGACGACCTGGGGCACGAGGTCGCGAAGCTGCTGCTCGCGCCGTCGCAGACGCGCGATCGGCTGACCGGCGAGGTCTTCATCGGCGATGACGA
This sequence comes from uncultured Alcaligenaceae bacterium, assembly GCA_964543615.1. Taxonomy (GTDB): domain Bacteria; phylum Pseudomonadota; class Gammaproteobacteria; order Burkholderiales; family Casimicrobiaceae; genus VBCG01. The sequence goes on from CAZIZD010000319.1 coordinate 3,763, forward strand.
GAACGACCCCGTGGGGCTCATCGAGCGCGCGCTGGAGGCCACCATCGCCGCCGAGCCGATCCACGCCAAGATCCGCCACGCGATCCGAGACGGTCGCCTCGATGCGCAGTTCCGTCCCGAGGCGCCGCCGGAGGAGCTCGCCAACCGCGCCATCGTGCTCGGCGTGATCACGCAGGAGGAAGGACGCGTGCTCGCCAAGCATCACGCGTTCGTCGCCCGCGTGATCGCGGTCGACGACTTCGACCGCGACCTGGGCGCGTCGCTGCTCGTTCCCGCGCTGCAGGCGCTGCAGCGCCAGACCGAGCGCATCCGGGCCGCTGCGTAGAGAGAACCGCATGAATCACGAACCGATCTACATCGTCGACGGCGCGCGCACGCCGTTCCTCAAGGCGCGCAACAAGCCGGGGCCATTCGCGGCGTCCGATCTCGCGACCGCGGCAGGCAGCGCGCTGCTGCTGCGCCAGAAGTTCGAGCCGACTGCGCTCGACGAGGTGATCCTCGGTTGCGCCGCGCCTTCGGCCGACGAGGTGAACATCGGCCGCGTCGCGGCGCTGCGCATGGGCTGCGGGCAGAAAGTCCCGGGCTGGACCGTGATGCGCAACTGCGCGTCGGGCATGCAGTCGATCGACTCGGCCATCGCCAACATCCGCGCGGGCCGCAGCAACCTCGTACTCGCAGGCGGCGTCGACGCACTGTCGCGCGCGCCGCTGCTCTTCTCCGACGCGATGGTCGGGTGGCTCTCGCAGTGGTACGCGGCCAAGACGGCGGGACAGCGCGCGGCGCTGCTGACCAAGTTCCGGCCGGGCTACTTCGCGCCGGTGATCGCGCTCATGAAGGGGCTGACGGACCCGATCTGCGGCCTGCTCATGGGACAGACCGCCGAGAATCTCGCGTACCGCTTCGGCATCACGCGCGCCGAGATGGATGCGTACTCGGCGCGCAGTCACGCGCGCGTGATCGCGGCGCGGGCGGCGGGTCACTTCGACGGCGAGGTGATGCCGGTCTACGACGCGAAAGGCAATCTTTACGCGGAAGACGACGGCGTGCGTGAGGACTCGACGCCCGAGAACCTGGCCAAGCTGCGTCCCTTCTTCGACCGCAAGTACGGCAACGTCACCGCGGGCAACAGCTCGCAGGTCACCGACGGCGGCGCATGGATCGTCGTCGCGTCCCAGCGCGCGGTGGATGCGCACGGGCTCGAGCCGATCGGGCGCATCGTCGACTCGCAGTGGGCGGGGCTCGACCCGGCGCAGATGGGGCTCGGCCCCGTGTATGCGGCAACGCCTCTCATGGTGCGCAACGGCCTCCGCCTCGCGGACATCGACGCGTTCGAGATCAACGAGGCCTTCGCGGCGCAGGTGATCGCGTGCCTTCGCGCGTGGAACGACGAGACGTTCTGCCAGGGCGAACTGGGACTCGCGGGCGCGATGGGCGAGGTGGACGAGGAGAAGCTCAACGTCGACGGCGGCGCGATCGCGCTCGGCCATCCGGTGGGGGCATCGGGCACGCGCATCGTGCTGCACGTCCTCAGCGTGCTGCGCCGCACGGGCGGCAAGCGCGGACTCGCGGCCATCTGCATCGGCGGCGGCCTGGGCGGCG
>CAZIZD010000320.1:0-5360 GCA_964543615.1 uncultured Alcaligenaceae bacterium
CACGAACAGCCATCCGAGGAATGCCATCGAGAACGGCTTGACGGCCCAATTGATGAACAGCGTGACGCCGATGCCGCGTGCGTGCCTGCGGACTTCGTTCAGCGCGCCAAAGTCGACCTTGAGCAACATGGGCACGATCATCAGCCACACGAGCACCGCGACGGGCAGGTTCACCTCGGCGATCTTCTGGTCCCCGGCCCACCGGAACGCGGCGGGAAACATCTGGCCCAGCGCGATACCCGCCGCGATGCAGGCGAAGACCCACCAGGTGAGGTTGCGCTCGAAGGCGCCGATCGACTTTGCGGGTGGCGCCGTCGCGCCGATCGTCATTGTGCAGGCCCGCCGGAGGTGCTGGCCTGCGCGGCGATCGCACCGGCGGCCGCCTGCAGCGACATGCGGTCGAGCGTCTCGATCGGCAGGCTGACCAGGAGCGAGATGCGGCGCTGAATCAGGTGGTAGACCTCACGCGCGATGGCCCGGGCCCTGGCGGGGTCGTCCATGTATGCCGCGGGGTCGGGTGCGCTCCAATGCGCCCGTGCCGGCATGCCGGGCCACACCGGGCAAGTCTCGCCCGCGGCCTGGTCGCATACCGTGATCACGAGATCCATCTTCGGCGCATCGGGGCGCGCGAACTCGTCCCACGACTTGCTGCGCGCATTGGCGGTGGACAAGCCGACGGACTCGAGATACGCGGCGACGATCGGATTGACCTTCCCGCTCGGATGACTGCCCGCACTGAACGCGCGGAACCGGCCCTCACCGACAGCGTCGAGGACCGTCTCCGCAATGATGCTGCGCGCCGAGTTGCCCGTGCACAGGAAGAGCACGTTGTAGACGCGTTTCTTCATGCGCAGCAGGTCGACCTGGCCTTCGCTGAAGTGCCTGCCGGTGCACAGCAGGCCGGCTCGCCGGCGGCCGGCGTGCAGCACGCGGCCTTCGCCTCCGTCGCTTCGCCGCCGAACATGGGGATGCTCCCGAGCGTGTGATACGTCTCCCAGGCGAGGCCCGCCGGATCGGTCACCCAGTACTTGTCGGACTGCGCGTAGCAGCAGTTGGCGCTGATCTCCTCGACGAGCCCCGCATCCGCCGCGGCGAGCTGCGCGTGCATTGCGCGGAATTCCTCGTCGCTGTCGAGCTGGAAACCAAGGTGATTGATGCCGGGGGCGCCGCCGCGCGAGGAGATCGCGAAGTTGAGACGCGGATCCTCGACCATCCATTTCGCGTAATCGTCCTTGCGCACGGTCGGCGCGCCGCCGAAGAGCTTGGAGTAGAACGCGATGCCCTGGTCGAGATCGCCAACCGAGACGTGCACGTGGAATCGCTTCATGACGCTTTCCTTTTGCGTTGAGGTGAAGGAATGCATGCGACGGCGCAGCTCGCGCCCTTGCAGCAGTTTTCCGTGAGGTAGTCGACCAGCGCGTTCACGGTCGCGAAGCTGGCCGCGTAGTAGATGAAGCGGCCCGCCTGGCGCCCGCTGACGAGCCCGGCTTGCGACAGCTCGCGCAGGTGGAACGACAGCGTGGCGTTGGCCATGCCGAGCCTTTCGGCGATGACGCCCGCGGGCAGGCCCTCGGGACCGTGCTCCAGCAGGAGCCGGAAGACGTCGAGGCGCGACTCCTGCGAGAGGCCGGACAGGGCGGCAAGGGCGGCTTTCTTTTCCATATTTCCAATAATATGGAAATATTGGGCGCTGTCAAGGGGGTGGAAGCGGACCGGGGACAAAAAAAGAAGCGGCCGCGCGCGGCGGCCGCTTCGTCGCGGGTACAGGACCAGGGGAGTAGTCCTTCGCTTTTGCCCGACGTTGCGGGGTCGGACATCGGCGAGTACTTACGACGACTCGATCTTGCGCGCGTGGGCTCGTCGTGGGCATAGGACAAACACCCATTCGCCTGTCGGACGGGACGCTGCCCTCCGACGGGGAACCAAAAAAAGCGGCCGCTTTTTAGGGCGGCCGCCGGGGTCGAGAACACGAGGCTCGGGAGTAGCCTTTCCGATACCGGGGATAGATGCCTGCCGTTGAAGGCTGGCTCGGCGTCTGCAGTTGCCCGCTACAGGTTGCCGGTGGACCGGTGCCGGAAAGTGTTCAGGACGACCCGATCATGCCTTCGGCCCGCCGTGCGTCCTGCCGGTTGGAATGCCTTTGTCGCGTCGGACGATTCCTACAGCGATCCGATTGATGGGGGTCAAAGCGCAAGGTGCGCGCGTGCCTAGAATCGGCCGATGGAAAAGCGCCGGCACTGGACGCTCGCCGCGAAGCTCGCGCTCGTGGCGACGCCGTTCGTGCTGCTCGCCCTCACGTCCGTCGCGCTCACGCTGTGGGTCTCGTGGCAGCTCGACGGGGGCGCTGCGGCCGTCAACGAAGCGGGCCGGATGCGCATGCAGGCCAACCGCTGGGCGCTGGCGGTGGCGCTGCGCGACGAAGCCCGGCTGCCCGCGCTCGCGCGCGAATTCGACGGCACGATCGAGCTGCTGCGCAACGGCGATGCCGAACGTCCGCTCGCCATGCCCTGGGACGACGCCGTACGCGAGCAGTTCGCGCTCGTCGAAGGCGACTGGCGCAAGTTCCGCCAGCACTGGGTCTCGCCCGACGAGGAGGCGCGCGCGCAGCTTGCAGACGACACCGCAACCTTCACGTCGCACATCGACGCGCTCGTGGCCGCGATCGAGCGCCACATGGCGCGCTGGACAGCGCTGCTCCATCTGCTGCAGGTGGCGATGATGGCGTTCGCCGTGATCGGCGCCATCACGCTGCTGCTCACGGGATATCTCTTCGTGCTGGAACCGGTGAGCCGCCTCCGGCACGCGACCACGCGCATCGCCGCCGGCGACTTCGCGGCGCGGGTGGAGGACCTGACCACCGACGAGTTCGGCTCGCTCGCCGAATGCTTCAACGGGATGGCGGCGCATCTTCAGTCGCTGTACAAGGACCTCGAAGGACGCGTCGCCGAAAAGACGGTGCAGCTCGAGGAGAAGCGCGAGCGCCTCGAAGCTCTTTACGACGTGACCGCGCTCGCGGCGAACGCCACTTCGCTCCCCGAGCTCGCGAGCGGATTCGCGAAGCGCATCGTGCGCGTGGCGCATGCCGACGCGGCGGCCGTGCGCTGGGTCGACGAGGGGAGCGAAGAGTTCGTGCTGCTTGCCTCCGAAGGCATGAGCGACGACATGGTGGCCGCGGAGCGATGCGTGCGCGCGGGAGAGTGCTTCTGCGGCGTGCCCGCGCAAGCCACGCCGGCGCGCGTGCTGGCCATCGCGTCGCTGCCCCGGGCGGACGCCAAGCCGTGCGCGGCCGCGGGCTACGCGCGCATCGTCTCGCTTCCCGTTCGGCTGCACGAGCGGCTGCTGGGCGAGGTCGACCTCTTCTTCCACGCGGACGTCCAGCCGACACCTTCCGAGCTCTCCCTCCTCGAGGCGCTCGTCGTGCATCTTGCGAGTGCCATGGAGAACCTGCGCGTCACGTTCCTCGAGAAGGAATCGGCGGTGGCGCAGGAGCGCGCGTTCATCGCGCGCGAGCTGCACGACTCGATCGCTCAGGCGCTCGCCTTCCTCAAGATCCAGGTCCACCTGATGCGCGACGCCGTGGACGCGGGCGACATCGAGCGCGCGCAGAAGGTGCTGGCGGAGATCGACGCAGGCGTGCGCGAGTGCTACGGCGACGTGCGCGAGCTGCTGGTGCACTTCCGCACCCGGACCAATGCCGCCGACATCGAGCCCGCCATCCGCACCACGCTCGGCAAGTTCGAGCGGCAGTCGGGCCTGTCGGCGCACTTCGTGATACGCGGCAACGGGATGCCGCTCACGCCGGACGTGCAGATCCAGGTGCTGCACATCCTGCAGGAAGCGCTGTCGAACGTGCGCAAGCACGCGCACTCCGAGGAAGTGTGGCTCACCGTCGAGCGCGGCGAGCGCTGGCGCTTCACGGTGCGCGACGACGGCGTGGGCTTCACGACAGGCGCGCAGGCCGACGAGACCCGCGTGGGGCTCGGCATCATGGCCGAGCGCGCCGAAGAGATCGGCGCGGTGCTGGATATCGATTCGGCCCCCGGCGAAGGCACGCGCATCACATTGACACTGCCGCCGGCCGCGCCGGCGCCCCCGAACGCGGCCCTCGCCGCCCCCGCAACGGAAGGATGACCCATGGGCATGGCCACGCGCATTCGCGTCATGATCGTCGACGACCACACGCTCTTCCGGCGCGGCCTCACGGCGCTGCTGGGAGGGGACCCCCGGCTCGACGTGGTTGGCGACGCGGCCGACGCGAGCGCCGCGCTCAAGCGGGCGAAGGAGCTGGCGCCCGACGTGGTGCTGCTGGATAACCACCTGCCGGGCGTGAGCGGTGTGGACGCACTGCCCGCGCTGCGCGAGGCGGTTCCACATGCGCGCATCCTCATGCTCACCGTGAGCGAGGATGCGCAGGACCTCGCGGCCGCGCTGCGCGGCGGTGCGTGCGGCTACCTGCTCAAGACCATGGAAGGCGACGCGCTCATCGACGCCGTGCTGCGCGCGACGGGCGGCGAGTCGGTGGTCGACGAGGCCATGACCGGCAAGCTCGTCACGGCCTATCGGGACGCCGCAAGCGGCACCGGCGGCATGCCCGTGTCCAAGATCTCGCTCCTCTCGCCGCGCGAGCAGGACATCCTGCGCGGCATCGCCCGCGGTGCGAGCAACAAGGAGATCGGTCGCGAGCTCGGCATCGCCGAGACCACGGTCAAGATCCACGTGCAGCACGTGCTGCGCAAGCTCGACGTCGCCTCGCGCGTGCAGGCGGCGGTGATCGCGTCCTCCAGCGGGATCGTCTAGCCCCTAGTTCTTTCGAACTACCCCGGCATCGTTCCACCGCCGCGTCCGCGGCGTACCACGGAAGGATGGGCGGCCCGCCGCGGCGCCCCTAATCTCGCCTGCAAGACCAAGGGAGAAGGGGACACCCGCAATGGGCAAGCGTTGAACACAAGGGGACGAACGGCGTGGCGACGGTGAAGCAGAAGCAGGCTGCGGTGCTGGTGGTGAGCACACTCGCCTTCACGGTGTGCTTCATGGTGTGGATGATGTTCGGCGTGATCGGCATCCCGATCCGCAAGGCGCTCGACCTCAACTCGACGCAGTTCGGGCTCCTCACCGCGACGCCGGTGCTCACCGGCTCGCTGATCCGCGTGCCGCTCGGCATGTGGACCGACAAGTTCGGCGGCCGCATCGTCATGTTCCTGCTGATGCTCGTGTGCGTCGTGCCCATCTGGCTCATCGGCTACGCGACCGAGTACTGGCAGTACCTCGTGCTTGGCCGCTTCGTGGGCGTGGCGGGCGGCTCGTTCTCGGTCGGCACGCCGTACGTCGCGCGCTGGTTCGCACGCGACCGCCAGGGCTTC
>CAZIZD010000321.1:0-5358 GCA_964543615.1 uncultured Alcaligenaceae bacterium
GGCGATGCCGGTCGACGGCGTGCTGTTCGAGCCGGACTACCTGCGCATTCCCGACGAGTACACGGGCGCCGACGACGTCATTTTCTTGTCGGTTAAGGGGTACACCGAGATCGACCTCATCCACGCGGACCTCGAGGGAGCCGTGGGGCTGGGCGAGGGCGTGTTCCGCCTCAAGAGCGGGTCGCTGGTGCGCTTCCTGACGTCGGCCGTCATCCACTAGGCGGGAGCAGGGTCGGGTTCAGTTCCGTCGGGTTCGATTTCGCGCGGCAGGGGCGGCTGTTATGCTCCGACCGCGAGAAATTGAACCCGGCCCTGTTTCCGCCCCATGTCGCAGCAACGCCCGCGAAAATCGTCCGCTTGCGTCACGCTCGTCCTCATCGGAGCGGCGACCTTTGCCGGCTGCAGCGGTGACGCACCGCCCAGCCGCCGCGCATCGTATCCCAGCAAGGAGGCCTGCCTCGCCGACTGGGGCGATCCCAAGGAATGCGAGGAGCGGGGCCCGACCGGCAGCCGCAGCTACGGACCTTCCACCGGCACCTGGCACAGCTACAGCAGCCGGAGCAGTGGCAGCAGCAGCCGGAGCAGCAGTAGCAGCAGCAGCCGAGGCAGCAGTTCCAGCGGCAGCCACAGCACCTCGCGCGGCGGCTTCGGCTCCCACGGTTCGTCGGCATCATGATCCGCGATCACGTCGCCCCCCGCGCCAACTGGAAGGCCGACTGCGAGGAGATCGGGTTCTACTATCACTCGATCGACGGCACCTACTGGGACGAGTCGCGCTGCTATCGCTTCACCGCGGATGAGATCGACACGCTCGAGGCCGCAACCGGCGAGCTTCACGCGCGCTGCCTCGACGCCGTCGAGCACGTCGTGTCGCACAATCGCATGGGGGAACTGGCCATCCCGGAAGCCTGGCGCGAGCGCGTCGCGCGCTCGTGGCGTGCGAAGGACCTGTCACTGTTCGGCCGCTTCGACCTCGCGTGGGACGGCAACGGCGAGCCCAGGCTGCTCGAATACAACGCGGACACGCCGACGGCGCTACTCGAGGCCTCGGTCGCGCAATGGCGCTGGCTCGAGCAGAAGATCCGTCCCGCGAGTCCCGACGCCGACCAGTTCAACTCGCTGCACGAGAAGTTGATCCAGAGCTGGCGCGCGTTCGCGGTGTCGTGGTCGGAGGGCACCATCGTCCATTTCACGTGCGCCGGCGACAGCGAGGAGGACACGGGCAACCTCGATTACCTGCGCGACGTCGCCACCCAGGGCGGCGTCGTGACGCGCTTCATTCCCGTCGAAGCGATCGGATGGGATGCGACGGCCGGCTGCTTCGTCGACGAGGACAACGAGGAGATCCGCGTCCTCTGCAAGCTCTATCCATGGGAGTGGCTCGCGGACGAAACGTTCGGCCCGCATCTCCTGCGCTCGCCGATGCGCGTGATCGAGCCCGCGTGGAAGATGATCCTGTCCAACAAGGGCATCCTGCCCATCCTATGGGAGCTCTTTCCCGATCACCCGAACCTGCTGCCGGCGTATCGCGAGGCGGGCCGCATCGGCGGCGATTACGTGAAGAAGCCCCTGCTGTCGCGCGAGGGCGCCAACGTCACGATTCATCGCAACGGCTCGACCCTCGCATCGGACGGCGAGTACGGCGAGGAGGGCTTCGTGTACCAGGCCTACGCGCCGATCCCGCGCTTTGGCAGCGACTACGCAACGATCGGCGCGTGGATCGTCGGCGACGAGCCCGCCGGCATCGGCATCCGCGAGGACGAGAGCCCGATCACCCGCAACACGAGCCGCTTCGTCCCCCACTATTTCCTCTGACGAGAACCGCCATGACGCTCACCGAATCGCTCGCCGGGCTGCCCGCGTTCCTAAGCTATTTCTTCCTGTCGCTCGCGCTGCTCGTCGTGTTCCTCGCCGTGTACCTCGCGGTGACGCCCTATCGCGAGCTGGCACTCATCCGCCAGGGCAACGTCGCAGCCGCCATCTCGCTCGGCGGTGCCGTGATCGGGTTCGTGCTCCCGCTCGCACGCGCCGTCACGCAGAGCGTCTCGCTGCTCGACCTCGTCGCGTGGGGCGGCGTCGCGCTCGTCGTGCAGGTCGTCGTGTTCCTGCTGGTCGGGGTCCTGCTGCCCCGGCTCACCGCCGCCGTGAAGGACGGGCAGGTCGCCGCCGCGGCCTTCCTCGCTTCGCTCGCCGTAGCGGTGGGACTGCTCAACGCCGCTTCGATGACCACGTAACGCCGGCCGCGGCGTTCGCTGCGCCGCGGCTTGACATCTTGAATCAGTGTATGCGTATATGCGCATATGGCAACCAAGAAGACATCCGCCGCCGGGCGGGCCGGGCAGGACGCGGAAGACGACCTCGACCGCGTGTTCGCGGTGGTCGCGCGCTACTTCGGCATGCTCTCCGAGCCCACGCGGCTCAGGATCCTGCACTCGATCTGCCAGGACGAGCTGTCGGTGTCGGCCATCGTCGCGACCACCGGCGCCACCCAGACCAACGTCTCGCGGCACTTGGGCCTCATGCTGGCCGCGGGCGTGGTGAGCCGGCGGCGCGAGGGCAACACGGTCTACTACCGCGTCACCGACCCGGAATTCGTCGAGATCTGCCGCACGGTGTGCGTGCGCATCGCGGGACAGATCGACGAGCAGAAGCCCCTGCGCAAGGGTCTGCTGCACTTCGCGGCGAATCGGTGATGGACAAGACCCGCCGCAAGCTGCTGCAGGGCGCCGCCCTCCTGGGCGTCGCGGGCAGCGCGCGCGCGGACGACGACCTCTCGCGGAACCTCCCGCCGAACGTTCCCGAGTGGAGCCGCACGCTGGGCGCGCCGGTCCTCGCGTCGCCCTACGGCGTGCCGTCGAAGTTCGAGGCGAACGTCAAGCGCCGCGAGAGCCCCGGTCTCACCCGCACGCCGCACTCGTCGGTGGCGTTCGCGCCGCTGCAGAACATGTTCGGCATCATCACACCGTCGGGGCTGCACTTCGAGCGCCATCACGCCGGCATGCCGCAGGTCGATCCGCACCAGCATCGCCTCATGATCCACGGGATGGTGAGCAATCCGCGCATCTTCACGATGGAGGACATCGTCCGCTTTCCTTCGGTGTCGCGCATCCACTTCATCGAGTGCGGTGCGAACACCGGCATGGAGTGGGCGCGCGTCGCCGTGCCCACGGTCCAGTATTCGCACGGAATGCTCTCGTGCAGCGAGTGGACGGGCGTGCTGCTTTCCACGCTGCTCGACGAGGCCGGGATCGACCGCAGGAAGGCGAAGTTCGTCCTCGCCGAAGGTGCCGACGGCGCCTCGCTCACGCGCACCATCCCGCTGACCAACGCCCTCGACGACGTCATCGTCGCCTATGGACAGAACGGGGAGATGATCCGCCCCGAGCAAGGCTACCCGCTGCGCCTCGTCGTCCCGGGATTCCAGGGCGTGTCGAGCGTCAAGTGGCTGCGCCGCATCGAGGTCGGCGACCAGCCGTGGCAGACGCGCGAAGAAGCGCTCCACTATGTCGACCTCATGCCCGGTGGCATCCACCGCCAGTTCACGTGGATCCAGGAGGCGAAGAGCGTGATCACGGCGCCCTCGGGCGGGCAGGTGCTGCTCGACCGCGGCTATCACGAGATCACGGGCCTTGCATGGTCCGGGCGCGGCAAGGTGAGGCGCGTCGACGTGTCGACCGACGGCGGGCGCAACTGGCGCACGGCGCGCCTGCAGGAACCGGTGCTCACCAAGGCGCTCACACGCTTCCGCATCGACTGGACGTGGGACGGCGGCCCCGCGCTCCTGCAATCGCGCGTAATCGACGAGACCGGCTACGTGCAGCCGACGATCCGCCAGTTGCGTGCGGTGCGCGGCACGCGCTCGATCTACCACAACAACGCGATCCAGACGTGGCGCGTGGACACCACCGGAGAAGTGAGCAATGTCCAGGTGGTCTAGCGCCGCGATCGTTCTGCTCGCGCTGCCCTTGCTCGCGTCGGCCGCGCCGCCCACGTACGGCTTCGGCAAGCCCGCCACGGCGCAGGAGATCGCCGGTTGGGACATCGACGTGCGGCCCGACGGAAAGGGACTGCCCAAAGGGCGCGGCTCCGTTGCCGATGGCCAGGCGATCTACGACGAGAAGTGCGCGAGTTGCCACGGCACGTTCGGCGAATCGAACAGCTATCTCCAGATTGCGGGCGGCGTGGGCTCGCTCAAGTCCGACGAGCCGATTCGCACGACGGGCAGCAAGCTCAATTACGCGACGGTGCTCTGGGACTACATCAATCGCGCCATGCCCTTCAATGCGCCGCAGACGCTCAAGCCCGACGAGGTCTACGCGCTGACCGCGTACGTGCTGAACCTCAACGACATCGTGCCGGCGGACGCGGTGCTCGACCAGGACTCGATGCCCAGGCTCAAGATGCCGAATCGCGACGGCTTCACGACCGATCACGGCTTCATGACGCGCGACGGCAAGCCCGACACGCGCAACACGGCCTGCATGAAGGATTGCGTGCGCGAGGTGAAGCTCTCGTCGGAGTTGCCGGACTACGCGCGCGACCAGCACGGCAACGTCGCGGAACAGGTGCGCGGGGGGACGCCGAAGGTCGCGGCCGCGGCGGCGACGGCATCCGGTATCGATCTCGCCAAGGCCGCCGCATGCACGGCGTGCCACGGGGTCAATGACCGCGTCGTCGGCCCGGGATTTCGCGAGATCGCGAGCAAGTACGGCAACCAACCGGGAGCGGCGAATCGCCTCGCGGCTAGGATCAAGGCGGGGGGCAGTGGCACCTGGGGCCAGGTCCCGATGCCACCGCAATCCCACGTGAAGGACGCCGACATCCAGGCCATCGTGCAGTGGATACTGGCGGGCGCCCGCTAGGCATAAGCTTGGGCCCCGCGGTTGTCATGGGCGCCATGCGTTGGCAGTAGAATTGTGCGACATCAAACGGGAGCAAATCCATGAACTTGCAACGCAGGAAGGCATTGCGAACGGGAGGCGGCGTCACGCTGCTGACCCTCGTCGCGGCGGCCGGCTGGCTGCGGCCGGAACAGGCGCTCGCCGCCGCATGGAACAAGGCCGCGTTCGAGACCAACACGATGGACGGGACCGTCAAGGCCCTGGGTGGCAGCGCGCCGGCCCAGAGCAAGGACATCACGTTCTTCCAGACGCCGGACATCGCCGAGAACGGCGCGGTGGTGCCGGTCGGGGTCACGAGCAACATTCCGAAGACCGAATCGATCGCGATCCTGGTCGAGAAGAATCCCAACATGCTGGCGGCCCTGTTCGACATCCCCGCCGGCACCGAGCCGTCGCTCTCCACGCGCATCAAGATGGGCCAGAGCTCGGACGTGATCGCGGTTGTCAAGGCCGACGG
>CAZIZD010000322.1:0-5336 GCA_964543615.1 uncultured Alcaligenaceae bacterium
CAAGCATCAGATACGCGGTGCCCGACGAATTGGGATTGCCCAGCATGACCTCGCCCTTCAGCGCGGGATCGAGGAGGTCTTTCCAGCATCTGGGCACCGGCAACTTCTTCTTCCCGCCGATCTCGGTGTTGTAGCCGAGCGAGAGAATGCCGCCATACACGCCCGCTATGTGGTTCTTCGAGATGTCCGTGATGCGCTGCGCCCAGTCGTAGAGCTGCGCGATATTGGGCGAGCGGTACGGCTCGAGCAGTCCTTCTTCCGCGGCCTGCAGGTAGTTGTCGGCGGCGCCCGCCCACCAGACGTCACCCTTGGGATTCGCTCGTTCAGCCTTGATCTGCGCGAGCATTTCACCGGTGGCCTTCTGCACGACCGCCACCTTGGTGCCGGTGGCCTTCTCGAAGCCCACGGCCATGCCCTGGCACCAGGCGGTGTTGGGCGAGCTGCAGTAGAGGTTGAGCTGCGCGTGGGCGGCGGCGGGCAGCAGGCAGAGGGCGGCGAGCAGGGCAACGAAGGGGGCGCGGGTCATGTCGATGTCGTGGTGGGCAAGGCGAGGCGGGAGCGTTTGCAATAATCGGGCATCGACGGTGGGTGGTCAACCGAGGTGAACTCTCGCATGCGCATCGGCATCGACTTGGGCGGGACGAAAATCGAGATCGTCGCGCTCGATGCGTCGGGAGCGGAGCGACATCGCCATCGGGTGCCCACGCCGCAGGGCGACTACGAGGGCACGCTCGACGCGGTGGCGAGGCTCGTGCGCGACACCGAGCAGGCGCTTGGCGTCGCGCCTGGCGCATGCACGATCGGCGTCGGGACGCCGGGATCGCTTTCCGCGGCCACCGGCCTCTTGCGCAACTCGAACTCCGTATGCCTCAACGGCAGGCCGTTCAAGCGCGATCTCGAGGCGCGGGTGGGACGCGCGATCCGCATGAGCAACGACGCGAACTGCTTCGCGGTGTCGGAGGCGCAGGATGGCGCGGCGGCCGGCGCGCACGTGGTGTTCGGCGTGATCCTCGGCACGGGGGTGGGCGGCGGCATCGTGATCGATGGCGTGGCGATCGACGGGCGCAACGGCATCGCCGGCGAGTGGGGACACAACCCCATGCCGTGGCCGCGCGACGGCGAGCGGCCGGGTCCCGCCTGCTACTGCGGACGCAGCGGATGCATCGAGACGTTCCTGTCCGGGCCCGCGTTCGAGCGCGATCATCGCGCGCATTCGGGGCAGGACGTCCCGACCGTGGAGATCGTCGCGCGGGCCGTGGCGGGGGACGCGCAGGCGCGCGCGTCGCTCACGCGCTACCACGAGCGGCTCGCGCGCGCACTCGCGCACGTGATCAACGTGCTCGATCCCGACGTTATCGTGCTGGGCGGCGGCATGTCGAACGTGATGTCGCTGTACGACGAAGTGCCCAAGCAGTGGGGCGCATGGATCTTCTGCGACCGCGTCGACACGCGGCTCGTGCGCAACGCGCACGGGGATTCGAGCGGCGTGCGGGGTGCGGCGCGCTTGTGGCCACCGTCTTAGCTCGGACTTTGGTCCGCCCGGATGCAACGCGTCGGGCTGAAGCCCGACCTACATGGAGGTGTAGTTCGGTCCGCCACCGCCTTCGGGCGTCACCCAGTGGATGTTCTGGCGCGGATCCTTGATGTCGCACGTCTTGCAGTGCACGCAGTTCTGCGCGTTGATCTGCAGGCGCCTGCCGCCGCCTGATTCGTCCGCGACGAACTCGTAGACACCGGCAGGGCAGTAGCGCGCCTCGGGACCGTCGTACTCCGCGAGGTTGACCTTGACCGGAATCGAAGGATCGCGCAGCTGCAGGTGGATGGGCTGGTCCTCCTCGTGGTTAGTGTTCGAGAGGAACACGGAGGAGAGCTTGTCGAACGTGATCACGCCGTCGTACTTCGGATACTCGATGCGCGGGGCCTGCGAGGCGGGCAGCAACGACGCGTTGTCGGGCTTGTCGTGGCGCAGCGTCCACGGCACGAGCGCGCCGAGCCCGAGATCGTTGAGCCACATGTGGACGCCGCCGTGAAAGCTGCCGAGCCACGGCCCCCACTTGAGGCCGGGCTTGACGTTGCGCACCTTGTAGAGGTCTTCGTACACCCAGGACTTGCGCCACGCGTCCTCGAGGTCCGAGAGCGTGTCGTGCGCGCGTCCCGCGCCGAGCGCCGCGAATGCGGACTCCGCCCCGAGCATGCCCACCTTCATCGCGTTGTGGCTGCCCTTGATGCGCGGAAGGTTGACGAAGCCGGCGGAGCATCCGATGAGCGCGCCGCCCGGGAACGCGAGCCGGGGCACCGACTGCAGCCCGCCTTCGTTGATCGCGCGCGCGCCGTAGGCCAGGCGCTTGCCGCCTTCGAGCGTGGGACGGATCGCGGGGTGCGTCTTGAAGCGCTGGAACTCGTCGTACGGGGATAAGTGCGGATTCTCGTAGTTGAGGTGCACCACGAAGCCGACCGCCACGAGGTTGTCGTCGAAGTGATAGAGGAACGATCCTCCGCCTGTCGTCGCATCGAGGGGCCAGCCCTGGCTGTGGATGACGAGGCCCTTCTGGTGCTTGCCGGGCGCCACTTCCCAGAGCTCCTTGATGCCGATGCCGTACTTCTGCGGATCGACACCGTCGCGCAGGTTGAACTTGCGCATGAGCTCTTCGGAGAGCGACCCCCGGCAGCCTTCGGCGAACAGCGTGTACTTCGCGTGCAGTTCCATGCCGGGCTGGTACTCGGGCTTGTGCGTGCCGTCGCGGGCGACACCCATGTCCCCGGTGGCCACGCCGCGCACCGCGCCCTTGTCGTCGTAGAGCACTTCCGCGGCGGGAAACCCGGGATAGATCTCGACGCCGAGCGCCTCGGCCTGCTGTGCCAGCCAGCGGCAGACGTTGCCGAGGCTCGCGATGTAGTTGCCGTGATTGTTCATGAGGGGTGGCAAGAGCCACGCCGGCATGCGGGTCGCGCCGTCCGCGGTGAGCGTGAGGAAGCGGTCGTCGGTCACCGCGGTGTTGATGGGCGCACCCTTGTCCTTCCAGTCCGGGATGAGCTCCGTGATGGCGCGTGGATCGATCACCGCGCCGGAGAGCGTGTGTGCGCCGACCTCCGAGCCCTTCTCCAGGATGCACACCGACACCTCGCGCTGCGCCGCCGACGCGAGCTGCTTCAGGCGAATCGCCGCCGCGAGACCCGCCGGTCCGCCGCCCACGATGACGACGTCGTATTCCATGGCTTCGCGGGACATAGGGACTCTTTGTGTGGAGGCGGGGGCAGGGGACAGCGCAGGCGTCATTATAATTGTGGCTCGCTGCACCGGACCCGTTCGGGATCGGGCATGGCGCGACGTTGAGGCGGGCCGGTGGGCTCGCGATGCCGGCGCCTTGCGATATCTCACGGCACGCCTGCGACCCATGACCTCTGCCCGCCAACTCGTCCATACCTCGCGCTTCGAGCCTCGAAAGGAAGGGCCATGACCAGCATGCTTTGGCAGCCCTCGGCCGAGCGCGTCGCGCAGGCAAATCTCACGGCTTTCTCGACCGCGGTCTCCGGCAGGCACGGCATCGACGTCGCGGACTACGCGAAGCTCTGGCGCTGGTCGGTCGATCACAAGTGGGATTTCTGGCGCGAGCTGTGGGACTACGCCGGCGTCATCGGCACGCCCGGGACGCGCGTCCTCATCGATGCCGAGAAGATGCCGGGCGCACGCTGGTTCCCCGACGCGAAGCTTAACTTCGCGCAGAACCTGCTCGAGCGCCGCCGCGCCGACGACGACGGCGACGCGCTCGTGTTCTGGGGCGAGGACCGCGCGCGGCGCAGGGTCAGCCACGCGGAGCTGCATGCGCTCGTCTCGCGGATCGCTTCGGCGCTCGCGGCGCACGGCATCGCGCCGGGCGATCGCGTGGCCGCGTACATGCCGAACATGCCGGAGACGATCGCGGCAATGCTCGCGACGGCGTCTCGCGGCGGCATCTTCTCCTCCTGCTCGCCCGACTTCGGCGTGCAGGGTGTGGTCGACCGCTTCGGCCAGATCGAGCCGCGCGTGCTCTTCACCGTCGACGGCTACCACTACAACGGCAAGCGTGTCCCGATCCTCGACAAGGTGCGCGACATCGTCGCCCGCATTCCTTCGATCGAGCGCGTCGTGGTCGTGCCTTACCTCGGGCAGCCCGAGGGCATGCGCGACGTGCGCAACGCGGTCGACTGGCCCGCATGGCTCGCGCCGTTCGTTCCCGGTCCTGTCGATTACGTGCAGCTGCCGTTCGACCATCCGCTCTACATCCTCTATTCGTCGGGGACGACCGGCGTTCCCAAGTGCATCGTGCACGGCGCTGGCGGCACGCTGCTGCAGCACCTGAAGGAGCACCTGCTGCACGGCGACGTGAAGCCCGGGGACCGCCTCTTCTACTTCACGACGTGCGGCTGGATGATGTGGAACTGGCTCGTGTCGGGCATGGCCGCGCGCGCGACTCTGCTGCTCTACGACGGGTCGCCGTTCATCGATCGCGGACGGGTGCTGTGGGAGCTCGCGGACACCGAGAAGATGACGCACTTCGGCACGTCGGCGAAATACATCGACGCGCAGAAGAAGATCGCGATGGTGCCGCGCAAGGACTTCGGTCTTGCGAGTGTGCGCACGATGTTCTCCACCGGCAGCCCACTGTCCCCGGAGAGCTTCGACTACGTCTACCAGTGCGTGAAGGCGGACCTCCAGCTCTCCTCCATCTCGGGCGGCACGGACATCGTGTCGTGCTTCGTGCTGGGCGTGCCGACGCGGCCCGTGTATCGGGGCGAGATCCAGGGCCGCGGGCTCGGGCTCGACGTGGACGTGTACGACGACCAGGGCCGGCCGATCGTGGGCGAGCAGGGCGAGCTCGTCTGCAAGTCGCCGTTTCCCGCGATGCCCATCGGGTTCTGGAACGATCCGGACGGTGCCAAGTATCGCGCGGCGTACTTCGAGCGCTTCCCCGGCGTTTGGTGCCACGGCGACTGGGCCGAGATCACGCCGCAGGACGGCATGATCATCTACGGCCGCTCCGACACCACGCTCAATCCCGGCGGCGTGCGCATCGGCACCGCCGAGATCTATCGCCAGGTCGAGCAATTGGACGAGGTGGTGGAGTCGATCGTCATCGGCCAGGACTGGCAGGCGGACGTGCGCGTCGTGCTCTTCGTGCGCCTGCGCGTCAAGCTCGCCGAAGGCCTCACGCTCGACGACGCGCTGACGGATCGCATCCGCCAGACGATCCGCGTGAACACCACGCCGCGGCACGTTCCCGCCAAGGTGGTGCAGGTCACGGACATCCCGCGCACCAAGAGCGGCAAGATCGTCGAGCTCGCGGTGCGCCACGTCG
>CAZIZD010000323.1:0-5326 GCA_964543615.1 uncultured Alcaligenaceae bacterium
GCGATAGGCGTGCGCGAGGGTGATGTAGTAGCCGATGTGGATGGCCGCCGACGCTGCGGCCATGGGCCACGCCGCCGCGAGCGGAAGCGGCACGAAAGGCAGAATCGCTGCGGAGCAGACCGTGCTCCCCGCGACGATGGTCGCGGTGTCGAGCAGGGGATCGCCGCCGGTGGCCGACTTGACGAGCGCGTTCCAGCCGGCGTGCAGGAGGCCCGCGCCGAGGACGGCGAGGGTGACGCCGAGCGAGATCTCCATGGAGTGTGGGTTCCGCGGCGCGGAACGTCAGGACGCGCGTTGCGCGGCTTCCATGATGGCAACGTAGTGCGCGAGCGGCGGCGTGGGGGCGCCCGCGATCTTGGCCAGGTCGTCCCACAGTCGCACGTCGACCGCATCGCGCGCATGAGGCTGGGCTATGAACGCGTCGGCCTGCGCCTTGGTGAAGATGCCGCCCTGCAGCGTGAGGCTGCGCTTGCTGTCGACCGACAGCGCGTCGTAGTACTCCGCGCGCGTTGCGCAGAGATAGCGCTTGGCGTCGACGTGCAGCTTGATGGGCGCCAGCACGTCCTCGTCGAAGAGATTGCGCAGGAACGGCAGCGCGGCGTACTGGTGGACGTCGTCGACGCCGCGCAGCGTGGGCGTGTCGCCCTGGTCGTTGAGCAGGTGCCCAAGGTCGTGCAGCAGCGCGGCCGTCACGATCGCGGGCGAAGCGCCGGCCTGCTCGGCCCGCGAGGCGGACTGGAGCGCATGCTCCAGTTGCGTCACGGGCTCGCCGTCGTAGGCGCGACCGCCCTTGCGGGCGAACAGGATGCAGATGTCGGAGATGCTGAGGCTCATGGTGTTGTTCTTCCGGTCGGGCTCATGCCGTCTTGGGTTTCTGCTTGGGCCAGTCGCCATCGGGCGGCACCTCGCCGGGCGCGAGGTTTCCGTCGTCGTCCATTTCCCGTGACGGCGGTGCGGGCTCCTTGAGGCGCGTGCGCGCGAGCACGCCCGCTTCCTCGAGGATGGGATACGCGATGGAGCAAATGTGCGAGTTGATGCGCTTGAAGTCGGAGATGAGGTCGAGGTGCAGGGAAGACGTCTCGATGCTCTCAAGCGTGTTGCCCGCGAGGCGGCCAAGATGCGAGTCGGCGTAGGCGCGCTCGAGGTCGCGGAACAGAACTTTCTGGGCGAGAAGCTCCTGCGCGCTCTTCAAGTCGCCGTGCAGGAAGACGCTCATGCCGAGCCGCAGGTTGGCGACGAGGCGCGCGTGCAGGTCGCAGATCTCCGCCATGCCGGCGTCCGAGAAGCTCCGGTGCTTGTCGATCTTCTTGTCGACGATGTCGGAGAGCACGCGCTCGATGATGTCGCCCACCTGCTCGAGGTTGATCGTGAACGACACGATGTCCGCCCAGCGCCGGCCTTCCTTCTCGTCGAGCGCCTCGCGCGAGATCTGCGTGAGGTAGAGCTTGACCGCGGTGTAGAGGTCATCGACGACGTCGTCGCGCTTGCGCAGCTGGTTCGCCAGCGTGCGGTCGTTGGTCTTGATGACCTGCAGCATGCCGTTCAGCATGTCCTCCACGACATCGCCGATGCGCATGGCCTCGCGCGCGGCGTTGGCGATGGCGAGCGGCGGCGTGTCGAGCGCGGAAGGGTCGAGGTTGCGGGGCTTCGACGGATCGTCCGCGCGGGGGCGTTCCGGAAGGAGGCGCTCCGCGACGCGCGCGATCTTCTCGGTCCAGAAGATGAAGATCAGCGCGAGGCAGACGTTGAAGGCGAAGTGGAACAGCACGACCTCGCGGGCGGGGTCGAGGTCGAGGCCCGCGATCCAGCCGTCGACGTGCTTCAGCGTGGGGATGGCGAGCACGCAGCCGATCAGCTTGAAGAGGAAGTTGCCGAGGGTGACGCGCCGGGCCTCCGGCGGCGAGCGCAGCGTCGACAGCATGCCGAGGATGCCGCTGCCCAGGTTGGCGCCGAGCACGAGGCCGAGCGCCACGGGCAAGGAGATCATGGACAGCGACGCGAGGGTGGCCATCAGCAGCACCACCGCGAGGCTCGAGTAGCACAGGATCGTGAAGAGCGCCGCTACGAGCATGTCGAGGAGCACGTCGCCCGTGAGGGACGCGAAGATCACCTTCACGCCGGCTGCCTGCACGAAGGGCTTGGCCGCGAGGGAGATCCACTGCAGCGCGAAGATGATGAGGCCGAGGCCGATGAGGATGCGGCCGAACCTGCCGATGTTGGTCGACTGCTTCGCGAGGAAGAGCGTCACCCCGACGAAGATGAAGAGCGGCGCGAGCCACGACAGATCGAAGGACAGGATGACCGTGACGAGCGACGTGCCGACGTCGGCACCCAGCATCACGGCGAGCGCAGGGGCCGTGCTGATGAGGCCCTGGCCGGCGAAGGCCGCGACGATCAGGGCGGTGGCGGTGCTGCTCTGGATCAACCCCGTCACGCCCAGGCCCGCGAAGAACGCGCTGAAGCGGTGCTGGATGCTGCGGCGCAGGACGCGGCGGAGGTTGGCGCCGTACAGGCGCAGGATCCCCGTGCGCACGATGTGCGTGCCCCAGACCAGGAGCGCGACACCGGCAAGGAGATTGAGCAGGGTCTGCATGGATGCGCGGGCCCTCACCCGCCCTGACGGGCACGCTCTCCGCGCGAACGGGGAGAGGGCAGGGTGAGGGGAAGGTCCTTCACCACGGCAGCGAGTACGTCTTGATGTTGGTGAAGCTCTTCATCGCCTCCTGCACACCCTCCTTGTAGCCCAGGCCCGAGTCCTTGATGCCGCCGAATGGAGTGAGCTCGAGCCGGTATCCCGGCACTTCGCGGATGTTGACCGTGCCCACCTCGAGCTCGGAGACGAAGCGCGTGATGTAGTCGAGGCGGTTGGTGCACACCGACGACGAAAGTCCGTATGCCGTGCCGTTGGAGATGCGGATCGCCTCGTCGATGTCCTTGAAGCGTATCACCGGGGAGACGGGGCCGAACGTCTCGGTCCGGACGACGTCCATCGCGGGGTCCACGCGGTCGAGGACGGTAGGCGAGTAGAGCGCGCCCTCGCGGTGGTTGCCCACGAGCAGCTTCGCCCCTCGTGCGACGGCGTCGTCGACCTTGGCCTCGAAGCCGCGGGCCGCGGCCTCGTCGACGACCGTGCCCATCTCGAGCTTGTCGTTCATCGGGTCGCCGTAAGTCCATGCCTTGGTCTTGGCGACGAGCCGCTCGACGAAGTCGTCGGCGATCTTCTCGTGCACGAGCATGCGCTTGACCGCCGTGCAGCGCTGGCCCGAGTTCTTGTACGACCCGGTGGCCGCGAGCGTGGCCGCCTCCTCGACGTCGGCATCCTCCATCACGATGATCGGGTCGTTGCCGCCGAGCTCGAGCACCTGGCGCTTGTAGACGGCCTTGGCGGCGATGTACTTGCCGATGGGCACGCCCCCCGTGAACGTCACGAGCTCGATGTCCGGATGCGTGAGGAGCTCGTCCGCGATCTCTCTGGGGTCGCCGGTCAGCACCGAGAGCATGGCAGGGGGGAGTCCAGCCTCGTAAAGCACGTCGGCGAGCATCAAGGCCGACAACGGCGTCTTCTCCGTGGGCTTGAGCACCATGCGGTTGTTCGTGGCCACCGACGGCGCGATCTTGTGGGCGACCTGGTTCAACGGATGGTTGAAGGGTGTGATGGCGCTGATCACGCCGCGCAGCGCCTCGCGCAGCGTATAGACCTTGCGCGACTTGCCGTGGGGCGTGAGATCGCACGAGAAGACCTGCCCGTCGTCGTTCAGCGCGGCGTTGCCCGCGAACACGAAGACGTCGCAGGCGCGTCCCACCTCGTAGCGCGAGTCCTTCTTGCCGAGGCCGCATTCGGCGCTGATGAGGTCGGACAGCTCCTCGGTGCGCGCGCGCAGCAGCTCGGCGGTGCGGTAGCAGATGCGGTACCGCTCGTAGCGCGTGAGCTTAGCCTTGTAGCGGCGCGCGATGTCGATCGCGCGCCGCACGTCGTCGACCGAGGCCTTGGGCACGGTGGCGACGCGCCCACCCGTGAACGGGTTCATGACGTCGAGCGTGCGGCCGGTGGAGACGCGCTCGCCGGCGATGCGCATGGGTTCGTGACGGGAATCGGGAGCGTTCATGGTATCGGCTCTATGCGGTTGGGGCGGCGCGCGACTCCGTCGCAGCGGCGCCGATGAAGTTGCGGCCGCGCACGCCGTCGAGAGCGTCCGTGACCATGCGCGTCGACTCGGCGTCGCTCACGCCGTAGGCGTCGAAGCGCGTGTGCACGCCCAGTCCCTCGAGGAAGGCCGCGAGCCTCGCGGGCGCGCCTGCCAAGTCCGCTCCGAAGATGCGCGCGAGCACGGCATCGCGTCCGGCATCCGCACCCACCGCGCGCGCGAGCACCATCGGCAGCGTGAACGAGCATGCGATGCCGTGGGGAAGGCCGTGACGGAGCGTCATCTCGTAGGAGATCGAGTGGGCGAGGGCGGTCTTGGTGTTGGAGAATGCGAGCCCGGCCTGCAGGGCCGCGCGCGACATGCGCTCGCGCAGCGGCAGGCTCCCGAGGCTCGCCATCAACCGGGGCAGGACGTCGAGCACTTCGCCGGCCGCGGCCACTGCATGGGTGTCCGACACCGGATTGGCGTTGACGTTCCAGATCGACTCCAGCGCGTGCGAAAGCGCGTCGAGGCCGGCCGCCAGGGTGGGGCCGGCAGGGAGCGAGAGGGTGAGCTCGGGATCGACGATGGCCGCGGCCGGCCACGTCTCGGGCAGGAACAGTGAGTACTTTTTCTGCGCGGCGCGGTCCCAGATGGTGGCCCAGGGCGTGACTTCGCTGCCGGTGCCCGCCGTGGTAGGGATCGCGATGAGCGCCTTGACCGCATGCGGCGTGAAGGCCTTGCCGGTGGCGAGCAGGGCGACCAGCGAGGCGAAGCGGCCGTCTGCCGTGCCGACCATCAGCGCCTTGGCGGTGTCGATGACGCTGCCGCCGCCGACGGCGACGATCGCGTCGATGCGCGCGGCGTGGCTCCAGAACGACTCGTACAGCGACGTGGGGGTTGGGCTCGGTGCGGTCGATGACGGCGACCAGCCGCTCGCCAAGCGACTTCCGGAGGCGATCGACGAGTCCGATGCCGCCCGCCTCGGGAAACACGACTGCCGCAACGTTGCGCGTTCCAACGATCGACGGCAGCGCGGCAAGACTGCCGCTGCCGAAGTGCACGTCGACTGGATTGTGGTATCGCCACCCCATGGCCGTCACTCGCAGTGGTTGAGCGCCAGGTCGACCACGTCGAAGTTGCGCAGGCGGCGCGCGGCGGGGACGTTCCTCAGCGGGCGGTTGAAGATGAGCGGCACCTTC
>CAZIZD010000324.1:0-2975 GCA_964543615.1 uncultured Alcaligenaceae bacterium
TACGTCTACGTGTACCTCACTCAGCTCGCGCAGTCGGCGGGCTGCACGCGCTTTCACGTCGTCGAGTCGCGGCTCGCCCGCTGGCTTCTCATGACGCACGATCGCGCTCACGCCGACACCTTCCACGTCACGCAGGAGTTCCTGGCCTTCATGCTCGGCGTGCGGCGGGTAGGCGTCACCAAGGCCGCGAGCGCGCTGCAGCACCGCGGTCTCATCCGGTATCGCCGCGGCGACATCACGGTGCTGGATCGACGGGGCCTCAGGATCGCGTCCTGCACCTGCTACAACGCGGATCGGCAGACGTACGACCGGTTCCTCGGGCTTCCGCGGCGGACACGCGCGCCGGCCTCGCCATGACCTGCTGCGGCATCCCGCGCATTGCACGGCGGAGCGATCGCGAGCTCCGCCGCAACGAACGGCCATCGAGCAGAAAGCACGAGGCATGACCTACTGCATAGGCGTGATGCTCGACGAGGGCCTCGTCTTCGCCTCCGACTCGCGCACGCACGCCGGCGTGGACAACTTCGCCAGGTTCTGCAAGATGACGGTGTTCGAGCGGCGCGGCGACCGTGTCATCGTCCTCCTGAGTTCCGGCAATCTCGCCGGCACCCAGGCCGTCATCGGCGTGCTGAACGAGCGCTGCGCCGCCGGCGACGGGTCCCCCAGCCTGTGGAACGCCGGGACCATGTTCGGCGTTGCGATGCTCGTCGCGGACGCGATGCGCGACATCGAGCGGCGCGACGGCAAGTACCTGGAGCGGAACGAGATCGCGTTCAATGCCTCGTTCATCGTCGGCGGTCAGATCCGCGGCGAGCCGACGCGGCTGTTCCGGATCTATGCCGAGGGCAATTTCATCGAGGCCGGTATCGACACGCCATTCTTCCAGACCGGCGAGACCAAGTACGGCAAGCCGATCATCGATCGCGTGATCACCCGCTCCACACCGCTCGCCGAGGCGGCGAAGTGCGTCCTGGTGTCGTTCGACTCGACCATGCGCAGCAACCTCTCGGTAGGCATGCCGATCGACCTCATCTGCTACGAGCGCGACAGCCTCGAAGTCAAGATGCGCCGCAGGTTCGAGGACGGCAATGCCTACTTCACCGCGCTCAGCAAGGATTGGAGCGAAGGGACGCGACAGGTCTTTCGTCGCCTGCCCGACCTGCAGTGGTGACCGGCCGTGACCGGCTTCCCGAGCGCCCGCCTCATCGACTCAGGCGCTGCGCACGGACGCAAGCCCGGTCGACCGGGTTCCCATCTTTGGTGGCCAAGCGAAACTGCTCTTGGCGGGTCTTGGCGGGATTTGGTCGAGCCGCGCGCGTCGCGCGCCCGGCTCGCAAAAGTGGTGGCCAAGGGCGGAATTGAACCACCGACACAAGGATTTTCAGTCCTCTGCTCTACCAACTGAGCTACTTGGCCAAGGTTGCAATTATAGCAAAACAGCGACGTTCGCCGCTCAATCGACTTTCGCCCCCGACCGCTTCACGATGTCCGTCCACTTCTCTCGCTCGGCGTCGAGGAATTTTGCGAATGCCGCGGGATCCTGCACGTTGGCTTCAGCGCTCTGCGCCGCGAACTTCTCGCGCACCTCGGGCTGCTCCATCACCCACGCTAGGTCCGTCGCGAGCTTGTTGACGATCGAAGGCGGCGTCCCCGCCGGCGCGAGCACACCGAAGAACGACGCCACCTCGAATCCCGGATAGCCGCTCTCCGACAGAGTGGGCACGTCGGGATATGCGGCGAGCCGCTTCTGCGACGTGGCGCCGAGTACGCGCAGCCTGCCCGACTGCACGTGCTGCGCGACCTCGATGGGTGTGGCGAACATCATGTTGACCTGCCCGCCCACGAGGTCGGTGATGGCGGGTCCGCCGCCCTTGTACGGGACGTGCACGATGTCGACCCCGGCGCGCATCCGGAAGAGCTCGCCCGCGAGGTGCGGCACAGTCCCGTTGCCCGCCGAGCAGAACGTGATCGTGCCCGGCTTGGCCTTGGCCGCGCTCACGAGCTCGGCCACGGTGCGCGACGGCACCCCCGCATTCACCACCAGGATGAACGGCGAGGTCGCAAGGAGCGACACGGGCGCGAAGTCCTTCTTCGGATCGTACGGCAGGGTGGGATAGATCGCCTGCGAGATCACGAACGGCGTAGGCGCGAAAAGCAGCGTGTAGCCGTCGGGCTTGGCCTTCGCGACTTCGGCATTGCCCACCGTGGTCCCTGCGCCGGGCTTGTTCTCGATGACGACCGGCTGGCCCATGCGGTCGGCGAGTTTCTGGCCGACGGTCCTCGCGATGATGTCGGTCGCGCCGCCGGGCGCGAACGGCACGATCATCTTCACGGGACGGTCCGGATAGGCCTGCGCAAACGTGCTCGCGGCCACCACCGACACCAGCAACGCAACGATCGATCGCATGACTACCCCCTATCCGAAGAATGCGCGGAACTCGCGCAACGTCTCCTGCGGCGCTTCCTCCGCGATGTAGTGCCCGGTGGGCATCGCGCGCCCGCGCACGTCCGTCGCGACCGTCTTCCAGTCGTTGATGGGATCGAAGCAGCGGTGCACCACGCCCTTCTCGCCCCACAGGATCAAAAGCGGGCAGGTCAGCTTGCGTCCCGCCGCGACGTCGATGTCGTCGTGCGCGAGGTCGATCGACGCCGACGCGCGGTAGTCCTCGCACGTGGCGTGGATCGTCTCGGGCTTGGAGTAGCACCGCTCGTATTCCGCAAACGCGCGCGGGTCGAAGAAGTTGCCCGACGATCCCCAGCTGCCCGTCTTGCGGCGCAAGTAGTACGCAGGATCGGCGCCGATCATGCGCTCCGGCATGTCGAAGGGCTGGATCAGGAAGAACCAGTGGTAGTACGCCTTCGCGAACTCGAAACTCGTGCTCGCGTACATGAGCCGCGTCGGCGAGATGTCGAGGAGCGCCGCGCGCGTGACGGCATCCGGGTGATCCACGCACATGCGATGCGTGACGCGCGCG
>CAZIZD010000324.1:2985-5266 GCA_964543615.1 uncultured Alcaligenaceae bacterium
GCCGCGATCGTGGGCGCCGACGGCGAAGCGGTCGAAGCCCAGCGAATGCATGAGCTCGACCATGTCCTGGGCCATGGCGCGCTTGGAGTACGGTGCGTGCGATGCGTCGCTGGGCGGCTTCCCGGAATCCCCGTAGCCGCGCAGGTCCGCGCAAACGACGGTGAACGCGTCGGCGAGCGCGGGCGCCACCTTGTGCCACATCGCGTGCGTCTGCGGAAAGCCGTGCAGCAGCAGGAGCGGCGGGCCGCTGCCGCCGATCTCGAAGTGAATCTCGGCGCCCGAAGTGACGGCGCGCTGCGCGATGAAGCCGGGGAAGAGTTCGCTCAAGGGCTATCCCAATCGTTCGTCGAGGTTGGCGCTCCGTTCGAGCGCGATGCCGGGGTGCGATGCCGCCCTCGCCCGGTCGACCGCCACGCCGAGCCCGGGCGCGGATGGCACGACGAACGCACCGTCCACGAGCGCAGGCACCGGCCCCGCCAGCGTATCGAACAGCGGCGACTCGTTCCACTGGTGCTCGAGCCACAGGAGCGACGGCAGCGCCGCGCACGCGTGGATGCTCGCGACGTGCGCGATGGGTCCAGTGGGGTTGTGCGGTGCAACCGCCACGCCGTGCTCGTCGCAGGCCCGCGCAATCGCGAGCATGCCGCGAAAGCCGCCGCAATACTTGATGTCGGGCATGAGCGTGTCGTAGAGACCGGCCTTGCACATCGCGCGCGCCGAGTCCGCGCCGCCGATCGTCTCCCCGCCCGCGGTGCGCATGCCGCGATCGCGCGCGATGCGCGTGAGGCGCGCGATGTCCTCCCATCCGTCCGGATGCTCGGTGGTCATGCACTCGACCCAGTACGGACGCGCGGGCTCGAGCTCGCGCAGGAGCGCTTCCGCGCGAGCGGCGTCGAAGCGCCAGTGGCAGTCGACCATCACGTCGATCGCAGGACCCACGGCATCGCGCACCGCGAGCACGCGATCGACACCTTCCCGCGTGCGCTCCGCGATCGGCGTGACCGCGGCATCCTGCGAGATCACGCCGTCGAAGGGCGCGAGCTTGACCGCGCGATAGCCCGCCGCCACCGCGCGTTGCGCGGCCTGCGCGAAGCCCTGGGGCGAGCGATCCCGCACGCCGCGGTTGATGTTGGCGTAAGCGGGGATCGATGCACGGCGCGCGCCGAGCAGCGATGCGATCGAAACGCCGCGCCCACGAGCGCGGATGTCGGCCAGTGCCTGCTCGATCGCGCTGCGCGCGGCGTGGCTCACGAGACCGCCGGGAACGTGCGGGACGTAGCGCACGAGCGCATCGGATGCGTCGACGCACATGCCCGCGATCTCGCGCCCGAGCATCGCAATCTGCGCGACGAGCAGCGGCTCCCATCCGTTGAGGGAGCACTCGCCCCAGCCGATGATGCCGTCTTCCGTCTCGACCGCGACGAAGGTCCAGTTCGTCTTCGGCGAGACGTTGACGACGACGGGCTCGATGGAAGCGACTTTCATGCGTTGCGCGGTCGGGCCGGGTCCCGAAGGGCCGCCCCGAGGGACCGGGGCCGCCCCCTCGGGGGGCAGCGAGCAGCGCCCTTGTTGTTGCTGCGAGCGTGGAGGCTCATCGTCAGTCCCGATCGGCCATGGACTCAATCCACCTTGATGTTCACCTTCTGCGCGAGCGGCTTCCACTTCGCGATGTCGCGGTCGATCACCGCCTTGAACTCCTCCGGCGTGCTGCCCACGGGCTCGGCACCCATCGCGACCAGCCTCTCGCGCATCTCGGGCGACTTCGCGATCTTCGCAATCTCGGCCGACAGCTTGTTCACGATGTCGGGCGGCGTTCCCGCCGGCGCAAGCACGCCGAACCAGGCGACCGTCTCGTAGCCGGGCAGGCCGGCTTCGGAGATGGTGGGGAGCTCCGGCATGAGCGCTGATCGTGACTTGGTGGTCACCGCGAGCGGACGGAGCTTGCCCGCCTTGATGAGCGGCACTGCGGGGGGCATGTTGCCGATGAACACCGCGACTTGTCCCGCAACGACGTCGGTGAGCGCGGGCGAGCTGCCCTTGTACGGGACGTGCTGGATGTCCACGCCGGCCATGGACTTGAAGAGCTCCATCGACATGTGGGCGCTGCTGCCATTGCCGCCCGACGCGTACGAGAGCTTGCCCGGATTGGCCTTCGCATACGCGATGAACTCGGCAACGGTGTTGGGGGGCAGCGCAGGATTGACGACCATCACGTTGGGCGCGACGGCCACCTGGCTCACTGGCGCGAAGTCGCGCTGGATGTCGTACGGCAGCTTCGAGT
>CAZIZD010000325.1:0-5233 GCA_964543615.1 uncultured Alcaligenaceae bacterium
CCCGAGAGCACCCACGCGCCGAGGGCCAGCTCGACCCATCCGAGCGTCAGGAGGAACGGCTTGCCGAAGCGCGGACCGTAACGGGGGACGGCCTGCACAATGCGCAACTCGTTGGGCGCACGGCCCATGATCTTGCACCAGAGGCCTTCGTGGATCCATACCGCGGCGACGGCGACGCGCACGAGCCACGTCGGCGGCATGAGGAGCAGCGCATCCATGTTCATGTCCTGCAGGGCATGCCGACCATCGTACGCCGTCCCGCGATCCGCAGCGCGAGAGAAGCTCGGCGCGGACTTCTCCACAAAATCTGTGGACAAAGCGGTGGACGATTCGAAGCGAACCCGCACCGGGCCGTGGTTTCGTGGCGACAGCGAAATAACTGCCGCTTCAGCGCGGGGGACGGGTGCCGCGAACCCATGCCCAGGCGTTGCGCACGCGCCGCGCGCGGTCTTCGATGATGAACGAAGTCGCGAGCACGATCACGCCCGACACGAAGCCCGTCACCAGGGCCTCGCCCCACTCGAGCTCGAAGCGTCCAGGATGCGACCACAGGTCCGCGATGGCGGTGAGGATGCCCATCAGGAGCGCGTTGCTGTAGCGATGGGAGAACATCCTGCCGACGGGCGTGAACGTGAGTATCAGCGCGAGAATCCCGGTGCCGATGCCGGTTTGCAGCGCGATCTTCCAGTGCGGCAGGCTCGCGAGGTTCGCGAAGGTCGGCGCCGTCATGCAGACCATGCACGCGCAAGTAGGCTGCGTCAGGCGCTGCACCAGGACCCGCAGCCGGAGCTTCCAGTTCAAGGGCTCCATGACGTCGACTCGCGTGCGCGGCGCGGCCGTCTAGGCCTGCCAGACGCCGTAGCCGCCCTCGCGCAGGTCGATCGCGACCTCGACCTCCATCGCGCGCGCCTCGTCGTAGGTCATCGGGTTGTATGCCTCATAGATCTCGGGCAGGAGCTTGAGCCCGAATCGCTGCACGAATCGGTTGGCCTGGAGGCCGGCCTTGTGCTTGTCGAAGCGCACGTCGGGATCGAGTCCGGTCATGCCGACGTACACGCAAGGCTTGCCGGGACGATATCCCGGATTGGCCCTGGCGAACTTGGGCTCGTTCAGCACATCCCTGGCAAGCTCGACGACGTAGACGTGATAGTGGGGCCGTCGCGCCATGCGGGTCGCATCACTGCGGCTTCACGAAGCGAAGAACGAACTTGTCGGTCATCACGGCACCGTCGCCCGAGGACACCTCGCGGGTATCCGACGCATTGCGCAGGAACTGTCCTTGCGCGTCGAGCACGAAGCCCGCCTGCTGGAACTCGGCGATCACCACGGCCTCGTCGATGCGGTGTAGCGTGCGCGCGACGCTGGTGCCGGTGCCTGCCTTGGCCGCATGGTCGACGATGACGACGCGGCCGCCGGGCTTCAGCGCCTCGTAGAGGCGGCGGTTCATCTTCGTGCGATCAATGGGGAGATACGCGATGTCGTGGTAGTTGTTGACGATCGTGACGAGGTCGAGCTTGGGCGCATCGGCGGGCACCGGATCCTCGAACGACTGGTAGACGGGAACGAAGTTGGGCTGGGGACGATCGGTGAGCCGCTTGGTGAGCGCGTCGCCCGGCTGCTGCCGCTGCGCGTACACCCTGCCTTCGGGGCCAACGGAAAGCACGAGCAACTGCGACGTGTAGCCTGCGCCCGCGGAGACGTCGAGCACGACCATGCCGGGCGCCACGCCGGTAAACGGCAGGAACTGCGCGGGATTGCGCGACGCATCCATGCGCCGGTCCTGGTCCGTGCGCACGGGGCTCGCAATCGCGGCCTGCGCGCGCGCTTCTGGCGACGGCTGCGGCGGCTTGGTCGCGCACGCGGCGAGGCAGGCCAGCGATGCGAGCGCGGTGACGCGAACGAGACTAGGCATGATGCGCATGGGAATGGGCTCGTGGAGGCAAAGGACGATGGTAGCGCACCATGGCCCTCAATGCCGCGCTGCGAACTTGGCGAGTTCCACGAGCGTCGCGCGCTCGTCCGCGCTGGGCTCGGAGGGCGGCGCGAACAGGACCTTGAACATCCTGCTGCCGGTGACGACGATCACCTCGGCGCGCGGGTTGCCCTTGGTGCAATGGTGGGCGATGCCCGCGCCCTTGCCGAAGTTCGGCAACGTCTCGACCGTGCAGCCGCCCTCCTTCAGCAGGCGCTCCGCGGCGGCCCATGCGCGCGAGTCCTTGCTGACCGAGACGGTGATGACGTTGCCGTCGGCCGACACCACGCAATTGTTGGCGTCAGGCACGATGATCGACTGGTCGCCCGAGGGCAGCAGCCGCTTGACGAGATTCGCGTCGAAGTAGCGGCAGTTGGATTCCTTCGCGAGCATCCTCGGATTGGAGGCGGCGCCCAGCGTGGTCGAGAGCAGGTTGCCGGCAAGCAACCGCCGCTCCGGTGTGATCGGACCCTTGAGGTTCAGGTAGCCGGACAGACCCACCGTGCCGCGGTGTCCGTAGAAGAACATCTGCGAGCGATCGACCTCGCCGTTGGGCGCCTTCTGCTGGTAGGTGAAGCCTTCCTCGCCCAGCGACGGCATCGGCTCGACCACGCTGGTCGATGCCACCGCGCGCTTCATGTCGAGGGCCCCGGCCCTGGCCGCCTCCGGTGTGGGCGAGACGATGTGGCTGAAGCCGAAGTTCACGCTCGTGTTCCTGGTCGAGAAGCTGCACTGGCCGGGGCCGCCCGACATGACGCGCCAGGGCGCCGATTCGGAGAAGCCCTTGTCCAGGATGGAGGTCTCGATCGTGGGGCACTTCTGCGCGAGCGCCGGTGCGCACGCGAGGAGGAGACAGGTCGCGAAGGGCACTGCTCGCATCGGCACTTTCCTATCCCACTTGGTCGAGATAATCGCCGTAGCCTTGCGCTGCCATGTCGTCGCGATGCACGAAGCGCAGCGAGGCGGAGTTGATGCAGAAGCGCAATCCGCCCTGGTCGGGCGGGCCGTCCTCGAACACGTGCCCCAGGTGACTGTCGCCGTGCTTCGAGCGGACCTCCGTGCGGACCATCCCGTGCGACGTATCGCGCAGCGCCCGGATGGCCTTGGAGTCGATCGGGCGGGTGAAGGACGGCCACCCGCATCCCGACTCGTACTTCGCGGACGAAGCGAACAGGGGCTCACCGGACACAATGTCGACGTAGATGCCGGGCTCGTGGTTGTGGAGCAGCTCGCCGGTGCCGGGGGCTTCGGTGCCGTTGTTCTGGGTCACGCGGAACTGCTCGCGGGTGAGGCGCGCGAGCGCCTCGGGGGTCTTCTTGTACTCAGGCATGTCGTTCCACGCGCAGGGTATCGGTAGAGTCGCCGATTCTACGCGCGCGCATCATTTGCGCGGCGTTGCGCGGCCTTCGAGTTCGACCCAGCGCTCGAGCTTCTGCGCGAGCAGCGCCTCGATCTCGGACGCGCGCGCACGGTCCGCCCGCAGGGCGTCGGCGCCCTGCTTGTAGTACTCGGAGGAGGCCATCCGCTCGCCGAGCGCGACCTGCTCGCGCTCGAGTGCTTCGAGCTCGGAGGGAAGCGACGTAAGCTCGCGCTCCTCTTTCCAGGTCAGCCGCGCGGGACGCTCGCGCGGGCGCGCGGCGGGAGCGCGCTCGACGGGCGTCGCCGCGGCTTCGGCAGGAGCGCTCGGACGCTGGGCGATCCAGTCGCTGTAGCCGCCGACGTACTCCTTCCAGCGGCCGTCGCCTTCGCTTGCGATCGTCTGCGTCACCACGTTGTCGAGGAAGGTGCGATCGTGGCTCACGAGCAGCAGCGTGCCCGTGAACGCTTGCAGCGTCTCTTCGAGGATCTCGAGCGACTCGATGTCGAGGTCGTTGGTCGGCTCGTCGAGCACGAGGAGGTTGGCGGGCTGCGCGAAAAGACGCGCGAGCAGCAGGCGGTTGCGCTCGCCGCCGGAGAGCGTCCTCACGGGCGCGTTCGCGCGCTGCGGCGGGAACAGGAACTCGCCGAGATAGGACAGAACGTGCTTGCGTCCGCCCGGCACCTCGATCCACTCGCTGCCGGGGCTGATGGTGTCGGCCAGCGTGCGCTCCTCGTCGAGCTGCGCGCGCATCTGGTCGAAGTACGCAACGTTGAGGCGCGTGCCGAGCCGCACGTCGCCCGCGTCGGGTTGCAGCGTGCCGAGGATGAGTTTCAGGAGCGTCGATTTACCCGCGCCGTTGGGGCCCACGATGCCGATGCGGTCGCCGCGCATGATGCGAAGGTCGAGATCGCGCACGACGGTGCGCTCGCCGAAGCGCTTGCTGACGTGCGTGAGCTCGGCGACGAGCTTGCCGGAGCGGTCGGCGGCTTGCAGCGTCATCGTGACGTTGCGCTGCCGCTCACGCCGCTCGGCGCGCTCGCCTCGAAGCTGCTCCAAGCGACGCACGCGTCCCATGTCGCGCGTTCGGCGGGCCTCCACGCCCCGCCTGATCCACGCCTCTTCCTGCTTCCAGAACGCGTCGAACTTTCGGTTGGCCACGCTCTCGGCGGCGAGCTCCTCGTTCTTGCGCGCCTCGTAGGCCGCGAAGTTGCCGGGGTACGAGCGCAGCAGGCCGCGGTCGAGCTCCACGATGCGCGTGGTGACGCGGTCGAGGAACATGCGATCGTGCGTGATCACGATCGACGCGGGCTGCTGGCGGATGAGCTTTTCCAGCAACGCGATGCCGTCGAGGTCGAGGTGGTTCGTGGGCTCGTCGAGCAGCAGGAGGTCGGGCGACAGTGCGAACGCAAGCGCGAGTGCCGCGCGCTTGCGCTCGCCGCCCGATGCGCCCTCGGGCGCCGCCGCTTCGTCGAGGCCGAAGCGATGCAGGTACTCGACAAGTCGCGCCTCGACGCGCCAGCGCTCGCGATCGTCGCCGGCGTGGGCCGCGTCCGCGTGCGGCAAGCCCTGTAAGACGAGACTCTCGCGCAGGGTCGACGCTGCCGCGAGCACGGGCTCCTGCGGCACGAGGATCGTTCGCAGGCCGTCGCGGCGCTTCACCTCGCCCTCGTCGAGCAGGAGCTCGCCGTGGATGACGTGAAGGAGGGACGACTTGCCGGTGCCGTTGCGCCCGATGAGACCGACGTGCTCGCGCTCGTCGACCACGAGCGCGGCACGATCGAGGAGCGGCAGGAGGCCGAACGCGAGCTCGGCGTCCTGTAGCGTGATGAGGGGCATTGCGGGATTATCCCAGAGCCTCGCGGTGACGTACGATGTGGACTGCCCACGACGCCGGATCGGAA
>CAZIZD010000326.1:0-5213 GCA_964543615.1 uncultured Alcaligenaceae bacterium
CAGCGAGCCGCGCGCGTTCTCGACGATCTTGCCGCGCGGGATCTTGATCTTGAAGGCGCGCTCCAGGCGAAAGACCATGTCGAGGAAGTCGATCGACTCGGCGTCGAGATCCTCGATGAGCGATGCCTTGGGCTTGATGTCCTCGACGTCGCAGCCGAGCGCGTCCGCCATCGTTTCGGCGACGGTCGGGTAGACCGCGTCGATCTCTTCCTGCGTAATGGGTGTGTTGTTGGCCATGCTGTCCCCTCATCATTCCATCTTGAAACCACCATCCACCGTCAGCACCTGCCCGGTGATGTAACCCGCATAGTCGGACGCGAGGAACCACACCGCGTGGGCGATTTCCTCGGGCTTGCCGAAGCGCTTCATGAGAATGCGCGCCTTGACCTCGTCGCCCGCGAGCTCCCGCACCGCTTCCGACATCTCCGTCTCGATCACGCCCGGCGCGACCGCGTTGACTGCGATCTTGCGCGGCGCGAGCTCCACTGCGAGCGCGCGCGTGAAGGCGTTGATCGCGCCTTTGCTTGCCGCGTAGTTGGTCTGGCCGCGGCCGCCCTTCTCGCCCGACACCGAGGACAGGTTGACGATGCGTCCGCGTCGTTTGCTGATCATGTACGGCGCCACCGCGCGCGTCATGTTGAACACGCCGGTGACGTTGATGTCGAGGACGTCCTTCACGTCGGCGTCCGAGAATCCCGCGAGCGGGTTGTCGCGGATCGCGCCCGCGTTGTTCACGAGCACGTCGATGGTACCGGTGCGCTCGGCCGCGCGCTCCACCGCGGCGGCGCAGGCTTCGGAGTCGCGCACGTCGAGCTGTTCCGCGGTGACCTTGCCGCCCGCCGCCGTCACGGCGTCGACGACCTCCTTCGCGGCCTGCGCGTTCTCGCGGTAGAAAAAGGTGACGTCGGCGCCCTCGGACGCGAAGAGCTCGACGATCGCGCGGCCGATGCCGCGGCTGCCGCCGGTCACGAGGACGGACTTCCCGGCAAGTCCCGAGGGCATCACGATGGCGTCATCCGGAAATCGCGAAACCGCCGTCGACGACGAGCGTGTGCCCGTTGATCATCGAGGCCTCGGGCAGGCAGAGCAGGTAGACGGCACCCGCGACGTCGTCGACGCTGAGCACGGGACCTGCGGGCGTGCGCGCCGCGAAGTTCGAGAGGAGCTCCTCGCGGTTCGGGAAATACGTGAGCGCATCGGTGTCGACCACACCCGCGCTCACGACGTTGACGCGGATGCCGCGCGGACCGAGCTCCTGCGCGAGCGTACGCGCGAGCGACTCGAGCGCGGCCTTCGACGCTCCCACGAAGCCATACCCCGGCATCGCGCGCTGCGCGCCCAGGCTCGACATGGCGACGATGCGTCCGCCCTCGCGCATCATGGGCACCGCGCGCTGGGCAAGGAGGTTGAGCGCGAGCGCGTTGGTCTCGAGGCACCAGCGCCAGTGCTTGAGCGTCATGTCCATCGCGTTCTTGAGGACGCCGCTGGCGGCATTGGAGACCACGATGTCCATGCGATCGAAGTGCTTCGACACTTCCGCGAACATCTCGTCCACGCTGTCGGGGATGCCGACGCTGCCCTGCACCGCGATCGCGCGGCGGCCGAACCCGCGGATCTCCTCGCACAAGGCTTCGGCCGCTTCGGCGCTGTTGTAGTAGTTGACCGCGACGTCGCAACCTTCGGCCGCGAGCTTGCGCGCAGTCGCGCGCCCGATCCCGCGCGCTGCGCCCGTGACGAGCGCCACCTTTCCCGCCAACGCTGCTGCCATCGAAAAGCCTTGAGAACCCGCGAAAAGCGGACAAACCGTTATTCTAACTTGCCCGCCACCGCGGCTCCCGGATTGGCGCCGGGATTGGCACGTATAGCGCGGATGTAGCGCTGCGCTTCGAGCACCCAGTACTTGCGCACGCTCCACCAGACGTCGGCGGCCCAGCCGATGTTGGCGGGACTGCCGGCGGGCGGCGGCACGCTTGCGTCCGGCGCATAGGCCTCGATCCACGCCCGGTACACCGGATTGGTCGCGAGGTCGCCGGCCGCAGGCGCGGCGACGTGACTGACGGCCGCCGGCACCGTGACGTTGCGCACCCGCGCCTTGCCCCCATTGGCGAACCGGCCGTCCCGTTCGGCTCCGGGCATCGTCCACGCCCAGAAGTCGACCGCGATCGAGTAACCGACGAACTCCTCGACCGTATCGGGGATCTTGCCCAGCCTGCCCATGAGGCTCCACTGGTTGGGCAGCAGGAACGCGGCCCCGCCCGCGCCGATCGCGGAAACGTAGGCGATGCGCATCCCGACCACCGGCTGCTTGCGTCCCGTAATCGGGTCGACGATGTAGTCGCGGTTCTCGGGGAAATCGGTCAGCGGGTTCCACACGGGAACGCTCGCCGCGTACTCGCCGTTCAGCACGTGCAGAACCTTCACCGCCTGCATGCCGCCCTGGCTGTGGCCGATGATCATCGGCGGCATGCCGCTCGTCTCGTAGTACCAGGCGAGGATCCCGGCCAGCCGCTCCGCATCCTCGTAGGGGCTGTGCGACCACGTGCCGTCGTAGGGATCGCGGATCTTCGACTCGGGATAGCCCATGTCCACGAGGAACTGGCCGAAGGATTCCATCGCAAGATGCACGGGATAGATGCCGCCGTGCATGAGCATGATCCGCGGCGTGGGTCCCTTGGCGAGGATCGCGACGTCGGCGGGCGACACGCGCTCGGGATTCATCGCGAGGATGCGGTCCTCGAGCGCGCGATCGGCGACCGCAGGCTTGGGCGGCGGCGGCAGGCTCGACTCGTCGCGCAAAGGCTTGAGCGCGCACGCCGCGAGCGAAAGCGCGAGCCACGCGATGGACGCGGCCCTGAGCGTTGCAAAGAGCGCAGAGGCCCCTTTCATGCCGCGAGCCTCCTCGCGCACGACATTAGGCGCTCGTTGATCCGCTCGATGTCCTCGCGCGTGAATGCGCTGGTGCGGTACGACACGCCCACGGACAGGCCCTCGCCCACCGACGCGGGCGCCACCACGATCGGCGCGACGGGCCCGGTGGACACCGCGCGCAGGTAGTGCAGCACCCGCGTGTCGCCCGGCACGCCGTTCCAGATGGCCTCCACGTTGAGCGCGGACAGCCCCGCCCACACCGGGTGGTTCTTGGCATCCATGTGCTTGTGCTGCTCGGGCGTCATGAAGCGCCATGCGAGGCCGCCGCACGCCAGCAGGAAGAGCGTCTGCAGGTAGAGCTTGCGCTTCTTGACCCGCTCGGTCTGGGCGTGCACGTCGCGCGCGAGCGCTTCGAGCGTTGCCTCGCGCGGCACCGGATGCGACACCAGGAACGAGCTCAAGAACTGGCCGAACACGCGATGCGGCGGTCCGGCGATCTCGCCGCGAAGATTGATCACCGACGCAATGGCGAGCTCGTTGCGGCGCCCCGCGCCGCGGCGCGCCTCGACCTCCGGGGAAATGGCGCACAGCATCATCGCGAGCAGGAGGTCGTTGCGGGTGACGCCCCATGCCTTGGCCGCGCGCGCCATCGCGGCATGCACGTGCGGCGGGAGCTCGAACGACGTGAAGGCGTTGTGCCTGCCCTCCCCATGCGGATAGCGCGGCCGGTACGCGCGCCCCGCGCGCAGGAGCATTCCCGGAAGGAGGTACTGGCCGACGTAGAACTTGAGCGCGTTGGAGGCAAAGAGCCGCGCGTACGTCGAAGGATAGATCTCGGGACGCTCGTGGTCCGCCGGCAGCGAGCCGTCGTAGCGGGCCGCGATCGCCTTGAGGAGCGCCACCACCGAGTCGCCGCCCGCCACGATGTGGTCGTACGCCACGCCGAGATGAAACGACTTGCCCCTGGCCGCAACGTCCTCCACCGCGAAGAAGCGGAACGGCGAGAACGGCTGCGCGCCGTCGAAAGCGACGTTCAGCAGGCGCTCCATCTCGCCCTCGAGCACCGCGAGCGTGTCCCCGTTCGCTTGCAGCACGGGCAGGTCGGCATGCGCGGGCCCCGGCACGTATTCGTAACGGCGGCGCTCCGCATCGATCGTGAGGCGGCCGATGCCCGCCTCGGCCAGGTAGTCGTCAATGGCCCGCGACATGCGGGCGGCGTCCAGCGCGCCCGGCAGCTCCGCGACATGCACCGCGTTATACGGATAGGCCGACCGCCAGCGCAACATGGCGGCCTGGAAGATGTTGAGGCGACCCTTCACGATGCGCTTTGGCGCGCTTGCGCGCGCTGCCCCTCGATGCACCAGTGGCGCCGGATCGAGTACCAGAGGTCCGCGGCGAGCTCGAGATTGCGCACGTCGGCGTCGGCGGGTGGCGGCTCCGGAGATTCCGGATGCCACCCGACGATCCATGCGCGCGTGGAAGGCTGGCGCGCGAGGTGCTCCATGGCCGGCGCGCCGATGTGGCTGTACGACGCGGGCAGCACCACGTTGCGCACCGCGCTCGATCCGGTGGCCACGTAGGGGTCCGGGTTACCGAAGTTGCCCGCGATGGGATCGTAAGCGATCGCGAATCCCGTGAATTCGAGCGTGCTGTCCGGCACCTTGCGCAGCTTGGGGATCATGGTCCATTGCCCGAGCAGGAGGCGCGGCAGCGCGCCGGTCGCAATCGCCGAGGCATACGCGACGCGGGCGCCGACCACCGGCCGCTGCTGGCCGGTATAGGGGTCGCGGAAGGTGGTCCGCGCGAGCGCCGTTCTCGTGGTCGGGTCGAACACGGGAATGGCGTCGTTGAATCCCCCGGCAAGCTCGTGCAGCACGCGCATGACCATCATTCCGCCCTGGCTGTGGCCGATGACCATCGGGCGCATGGCGTCGTGCTCGTAGTACCAGGCGAGCGACCCCGCGAGGGCCGCGCTGTCGGCGAAGCTCGAGCGCGTGAGACTCCCGTCGAACGGGTCGCGCAGCGCCGTCTCGGGGTAGCCCATGCCGACGAGGAATTCGGCAAAGGGCTCCATCGTGATGATGGGCACGCTGCCGTGCAGGCTCATGATGCGCGGCGCCGGAAGGCCTTGCATTTGCGCGGTTGCGTCGACCCCCGCGAGTGCATTGCACTCGAGCGCGGCGTGTGCGGGCGCCGAGAGGGCGAGAAGGAGGGCGACGGTGCGAGAACCGGAGTACAAGCGCGGCACGAGGTCGAGAGCGGCATTCAAATCCTGCCGTAACCCCATGATTATCGCAGGTATCGTCGCCCCGCTGCCGCAAACAAGAAACGTGGCAGGAACCGCC
>CAZIZD010000327.1:0-5191 GCA_964543615.1 uncultured Alcaligenaceae bacterium
CGGAGCCGATGCGAACTTCAACGAGACCCTCGACCTCCAGTGCGATCAATGCTTCCCTCACCGACGGGCGCGACACGCCGAGCTGCTTCGCGAGATCGCGCTCCGGCGGCAGGCGCGACCCCGCTGGAAACTCGCCGCTCTTGATCAGCGTGCGGATCTGGTCGGCGATCTGCCGGTACAGGCGGCGCGGCTCGATGCTGTGGAAAGGCATGGTGGTGCGGGTCTGCGCAAGGCCTGGAAGCGCGGTCCGCAAGGGTACAGTCGGCACGAAAATTGGACAAGTGGTATGACCAGTTGACTTGACGCCGACGGGGTGACTTGTATACTAGCATACAAGATGAACGTCCCTGCCCCATTTCCGGCCGCCGGCCGGCGCAGCGCATCGGCCATCGCGCTCGCCTTCCTGCGCGACGAGATTCTGTCGGGACGCATGCGCCCCGGGCAGGTCATCTCGGAGAACGAGATCGCGCAGCGCCTCGGCGTGAGCCGCACGCCGGTGCGCGAGGCGATCATCCTCCTGCAGAACGAAGGCCTCCTGTCCGTGCGGCCGCAGGTGGGAACCACTGTCGCGCCCATCGACGTGGAGAACGTCGCGGACGTCCAGTTCATGCGCGAGGCCATCGAGTGCAAGACGGTCGCGCTCGCGGCGAAGCGCGTCACGCCGGCAGACGCCCGCGAGTTGCGCCGCCAGCTGAAGGAGCAGGCACGCGTCGCGGCGAAGGGCGACAGCGCGGCCTTCGTCCCGCTCGACGATGCGATGCACACCCGGCTCGTGACCATGGCGGGACGGCCGCGCGTGTGGCGCGCCGTGGAGGATGCCAAGGCCCAGCTCGACCGCGTGCGATTCCTCTCGCTCGAGGACCCGGCATGGCTCGCGACCATTCACGGCCAGCACGAGGCCATCGTCGAGCGCGTGCTCGCGGGCGATGCGGACGGCGCCGTCGCCGCGATGGCCACGCACCTGCGCGCCGTGTTCGCGTCGATCGAGACGATCGCGAGCACCAGTCCCGAATACTTTCGAAGAGGGTCAGACCCCGCTTAGGCCGGCAGAACGGCCGCCAACCGCACGACCAAGGAGGAAGTCCGATGAAATCCCTGCACAAGGTCGCCGTCGCCGCCGCGTTCGCATTGGCGGCGGCCACGACACATGCCCAGACCGTTCTCAACGTCAACACGGCGCTCACCACCGACGACCCGATGTACGCGGGCCTCGAGCGCATGAAAGCCAACGTCGAGAAGCGAACCGCAGGCAAGCTCTCGATCAAGATCTTCCCGGGCTCGCAACTCGGCAAGGACGAGGACGTGCTGGAGCAGGCGCGCGCCGGCGCCAACGTGGCGGTGCTGGTGGACGGCGGCCGCCTCGCCCCGTTCGTGAAGGACTTCGGCATCCTCGGCGCACCCTACCTCGTCGACAACTTCGACCAGGTGCTGCGCCTCACGTCGTCGCCGCTCTACAAGGGCTGGGTCGACAAGCTGCGCACGTCCGCCAACCTCCAGGTCCTGTCGTTCGACTGGTTCCAGGGCCATCGCCACGTCCTGACCAACACGCCGGTGAAGGTGCCCGCGGACCTCAAGGGCGTTCGCATGCGCACGCCGGGAGCGCCGGTGTGGCTCGAGACCGTGCGCGCGATGGGCGCGACGCCCACCGGCATGCCGTGGTCGGAGGTGTACTCCGCGCTGCAGACCAAGGTCATCGACGGCGCCGAGGCGCAGCACCCCGCCGTGTACGGCGCGCGCCTGTACGAGGTGGTGAAGTACGTCACCAAGACCGAGCACATCTACCTCCTCACCGGCATCGTCACGTCGCGTACATGGTTCGACAAGCTCCCGGCCGACCAGCAACAGGTGCTGACCGAGGAGTCGTTCGCAGCCGGCAAGTGGGCCTCCGAGAAGACGATCGAATCGCTCGCCGATTACGAGAAGAAGATGAAGGAGAAGGGCATGATCGTCGTGGAGATCGACAAGACGCCCTTCAAGGAAGCGACGGCCGGCGTGTACGCGACGCTCGGCTACACGGACCTGCGCAAGGACGTGAACAAGGCGCTCGGCAAGTAGGGGCCTTCGCCCAGCCGCGCCGGTCGCTTGCCGCCCTCCCGTGAGGAGGGCGGCGGAGCGGGCTCCCCGGCGAGTACTCGTCCCGTCCACACTCCGCCAAGGTACCCATGGGCAACGTGCTCGATGCCATCGCGCGCGGCGAGGACTTCCTCGCCCGCGCATTCCTCGCCGGATGCTCGGCACTCGTGTTCGTCGCCGCCGTGAGCCGCGCGCTCGGGGCGCCGGTGCTGTGGGCGATCGACATCGCGATGCTGCTGTTCATCTGGTGCTCGTTCTTCGGCGCCGACGCCGCGCTGCGCAAGAAGCAGCACATCATCATCGACGTGATCGTCCGCCTTTTCCCGCAAAAGGCGCAGCGAGCGCTGCTGATCGCGCACTGGACGGTCATGATCGCGTTCCTGCTTACGCTGGTCGTGCTGGGCGTCGAGCTCACCATGCTCAACGTGCAGCGGCCGATGGGGGACACGGAGATCTCGTACGCCTACGTCACGGCGGCGGTGCCGGCGGGCTCCTTCCTGATGGCCCTCACGGCCATGCGGCAGCTCCTCGAGTTCTGGCGCGACCCCAACCTCGCGTTCGGCGAGAGCGAGAGCGTGCTATGACCCTCACCCTGTCCGGGCTGTTCCTGGCCCTCATGTTCCTCGGCATGCCGGTGGCCTTCGCGGTCGGAGTGGCGAGCCTCGTGTTCTTCCTCGCCTCCGACACGATTCCCGCGCAGATCGGCGTGCAGCGCATCGCGTCGGCCACCCAGTCGTTTCCGCTGCTGGCCGTGCCCCTGTTCGTGCTCGCGGGCAACCTGATGAACGTGTCCGGCATCACCGACCGCATCATCTCGCTCGCCAAGGTGCTCACGGGATGGATCACCGGCGGCCTCGCGCAGGTGGCCATCGTCGTGTCGGCGCTGATGGGCGGAGTGTCGGGGTCGGCGGTCGCGGATGCTGCGATGGAGGCGCGCATCCTCGGGCCCGCGATGCTGCAGCAGAAGTTCTCGCGCGGGTTCACCTGCGCGGTCATCGCGGTCGGCTCGCTCATCACCGCAACCATTCCCCCGTCGATCGGCCTCATCCTCTACGGGTTCCTCGGCAACGTGTCGATCGGCAAGCTCTTCATGGGCGGCGTGGTCCCGGGCATCCTGATGACGATCGTGCTCATGGGCACGACGTACTTCATCGCGAAGAAGCGCGGCTACCGGCCCGACAGCAAGAAATTCCCGGGGGCGCGCGAGCTCCTGCGCGAGCTCAACTACAGCAAGTGGGCACTGCTCTTCCCGGTGTTCCTCGTGATCGGCATCCGATTCGGCATCTTCACGCCGTCCGAGGTCGGCGCCTTCGCGGTGGCCTACGCGGTCGTGGTGGGCGTCTTCGCGTATCGCCAGCTCGACTGGGCGCGCTTCAACGAAGCGCTGCGGCACAGCGTCCACGACATCGGGATGATCATGCTCATCATCATGCTTTCGGCGATGATCGGCTACGTGATCTCGCTCGAGCAGGTCCCGGCCAACGCGGCGGCCTGGATCACCGGGGTCACGCAGAACCGGTACGTGCTGCTGACGATGCTCGTCGTGTTCATCCTGCTTCTCGGGATGTTCCTGGAAAGCACGGTGATCACGCTGCTGCTCACGCCCATCCTCGTGCCGATCGTGATCAAGGCCGGCATCGATCCCGTCCACTTCGGGCTGGTGATGATGAGCGCGACGACGCTCGGCAGCATGACGCCCCCGGTGGGTGTTGCCATGTTCACGGTGTGCGGGCTGCTCAAGACCCCGCTCGACGAGTACACGCGCGAGGCCATCCCGCTCATCCTCGCCGTGGTGGCACTGATCTTCGCTATGGCCTTCTTTCCCGGTATCGTCATGTTCCTGCCGAACATGCTGATGCCCTGATCGCCATGCCCACGACCATCGCGGACATCCGCGCCACGCCCGTCACGGTGCCCCTCGAAGCGCCTTTGCTGCACAGCAACGGCGCGCACTGGGGCCGCTTCGTGCGCACCATCGTCGAGGTCGAGACGAGCGATGGCTACGTGGGCCTGGGCGAGATGGGCGGCGGCGGCGAGGACGCCACGCGCGCGTTCACCGGACTCCTGCCCTACCTGCGCGGCCACGACGTGTTCCGGCTCGAGGCGATGCGTTTCGCGATCTGCAATCCCACCGCGAGCCTCTACAACAACCGCACCCAGCTGCATGCCGCGCTCGAGTTCGCCTGCCTCGACATCATGGGACAGAGGCTCGGCGTGCCCGTGCATGCGCTGCTCGGCGGCAAGCTGCGCGACGCGGTCGAGTTCGCGAGCTACCTCTTCTTTCGCTATGCGAACCCGGAGACGGGCGAGGGCGAGGTGCGCACGCCCGGGCAGCTCGTCGCCAACGCCGCGGCGCTCAAAGCGAAGTGCGGCTTCACGTCGCACAAGCTGAAGGGCGGCGTCTATCCGCCCGGCTACGAGCTCGAATGCTACCGGGCGTTGGCGCAGTCGCTGCCGGGCGAGCGATTCCGCTACGACCCCAACTCC
This sequence comes from uncultured Alcaligenaceae bacterium, assembly GCA_964543615.1. Lineage (GTDB taxonomy): Bacteria > Pseudomonadota > Gammaproteobacteria > Burkholderiales > Casimicrobiaceae > VBCG01. Next base: position 4,561 of record CAZIZD010000327.1, read on the forward strand.
GCGCTGTCGCTCGCCGACGCGATCGCCTTCGGCCAGGGCATCCTCGACATCCGCAACGACTATTTCGAAGACCCGGTGTGGGGCATGTCGCAGATGAAGCGGCTGAAGGAATTCGTGCCGCTGCCCACCGCGACCAACAGCGTGGTCATCAACTTCGAGCAGCTCGCCGAGAACGTGCGCAACGGCGCGGTCGACGTGATCCTGCTCGACACCACCTTCTGGGGCGGCATCCGTCCCTGCATCAAGGCCGCGGGCGTGTGCGAGACGATGGGCCTCGGCGTTGCGGTGCACAGCTCGGGCGAGCTGGGCATCCAGCTCGCCACGATGCTGCACATGGGCGCGGTCGTCCCCAACCTGGGCTACGCCGCGGATGCCCACTACCACCACCTCGTCGACGACGTGATCGTGGGTGGCCCCATGCCCTATCGCGACGGCGCGATCGCCGTGCCCGACGGCCCGGGACTCGGCGTCACGCTGGACCGCGCCAAGCTCGCGCAGTATCACGAGCTCTTCCGCGAGCTCGGCGGATATCCGTATGATCGTGATCCCGGACGTCCGGGCTGGTACCCTCTCATCCCCAACACGCGATGGGCCGACCCGGGTGCATCGCTGGTTCCGAAACTGAGGTAAA
>CAZIZD010000328.1:0-5147 GCA_964543615.1 uncultured Alcaligenaceae bacterium
GTCGCCGCGGGCACGGCCGCGGTCACCGCACGTCCGTGCCGAGCACCACGCTCACGCCTTCGTCGCGCGCGCCGCGCGCCTGCACGAATCGCCGGACCGCGGCCACGACGGGCTCGTTGCGTCCCGCGATCATCGTGCCCACCGCATCGGTGATGCCGCTTCGCGCGATGCGTGCGGCCTCTTCGGGAACCGCGACGCCACGCGCGGCGAATTCGCCGAGTGCGCGGGTGAGTCCCGTCTCGTCCATGCGTGCGCCCCTCAGTACGACCGCGGCATGCCCAGGATGTGCTCGCTCACGTAGGCGAGCACCATGTTCGTGGACACCGGCGCGATCTGGAAGAGGCGGGTCTCCCGCCACTTGCGCTCGACGTCGTACTCGCGCGCGAAGCCGAATCCGCCGTGGCTTTGCAGGCAGGCCTCGGCGGCCGCCCACGAGGCGTCGGCGGCGAGGAGCTTGCCCATGTTGGCGTCGTCGCCGCAGGGCAGGCCCGCGTCGAACAGCGCCGCCGCGCGTCGCAGGAGGAAGTCAGCCGCCTCGATGCTGGCGTGCGCCCGCGCGATGGGGAACTGGACGGCCTGGTTCTGTCCGATGGGGCGGTTGAAGACGATGCGTTCCTTGACGTAGGCGACGGCGGTCTTGGTGAACCATCTCCCGTCGCCGATCGCCTCCGCGGAGACCAGGATGCGCTCCGCGTTGAGGCCGTCGAGGATATAGCTGAAACCCTTGCCTTCCTCGCCGATGAGGTTGGCGGCCGGGACCCGCGCGCCGTCGAAGAACACCTCGGTCGCGTGGTGGTTCACCATCGCCTCGAGGGGGCGGATTTCAAGGCCGTTGCCGAGGCATGACTTGATGTCCACCAGGAACACGGAGAGTCCCTGCGTCTTCTTGGTCACCTGCTCGATCGGCGTGGTGCGTGCGAGCAGCAGCATGAGGTCCGAGTGCAGGGCGCGCGAGGTCCACACCTTCTGCCCGTGGACCACGTAGCTGTCGCCGTCGCGGACGGCGCGGGTGCGCAGCTTGGTCGTATCGGTGCCCGTGGTGGGCTCGGTGACGCCAAAGGCCTGCAGGCGCAGCTCGCCGCGCGCGATGCGCGGCAGGTAGAGGCGCTTCTGCGCTTCGCTGCCGTGACGCAGCAGCGTGCCCATGATGTACATCTGCGCGTGGCAGGCCCCGGCGTTGCAGCCCGACGCGTGGATTTCCTCGAGAATCACCGCCGCCGCGCGCAGCGGCAGGCCCGCGCCGCCGTACTCCTCGGGGATGAGCGCGGCGAGATAGCCCGCCTCGGTGAGCGCGCGCACGAACTCCGTGGGATACGCCTTGCGCGCCTCGAGGTCGCGCCAGTAGGCGCCGGGAAAATCCGCGCATATGCGGCGCACGCTCTCGCGGATGTCGGCGTAGTCCTCGCCCACGGGGACCACCACCGGACCATGGGCGTCGTGCGGTGCGCTCACGGGGTGGGCCCCCGCCGCGTGGCGGTTCCGTTGGCGATGAAACGGTTCATCGTTGCGAGCTTACGGCTGCCCGGAAGTTTTGGCAACTGCACCGGTTCTCCCATTGAAATCGCCACATCCGCACCCCGCGCTTCCGGGGAAACGTTTCATTGACAAGGCCTGCGGGCGCTCCTAGACTTTCGAAGATCCGGGATGTAACGAGACCAACGAGACCAACGAGACAAAAGGCGGCAAGACATGGGGGTGCTGGACGGAATGGTCGCGTTCGTCACGGGCGCGGCCAGCAAGCGCGGGATGGGGCGAGGCATGGCGCTCGCGTTCGCGGCGGCCGGCGCCGACGTCGTGGTGACCGACATCGGGCGGCGCAGCCTGGTGGCACGGGCCGAGGGCGACGACTGGAAGGGCCTCGACTCCGTGACCGCCGAGATCGAGGCGATGGGGCGCCGTGCGCTGGGTCTTCCGCTCGACGTGCGCGACGAGTCCGCAATCCGCGCGGCGGTGGCCGAGACGCTGGCGCGGCTCGGCCGCATCGACATCGTCGTCAACAACGCCGCGGCGCCGCAGGAGCCCTCGGTCAAGGCCGGCTGGGAGATCACGCTCGAGGAGTGGAACCAGCAATTCGCGGTCAACCTCACCGGCGCGTTCCTCGTGTGTCGCAACACGATCCCGCACATGGTCGAGCGGGGCAGCGGCGCCATCATCAACATGTCGTCGGTGGCGGGCAAGCGGCCGCTGCCGCGGCGGCCGGCGTACAACGCCGCCAAGCACGGCATCATCGGGCTCACGCGCTGCTTCGCCTCCGAGCTCGCGTCGCGCGGCGTCACCTGCAACGCGATCTGCCCGGGCATCATCGACACCGACCGCGGCCACGCGCGCGAGACGCCCATGCAGCGGGTCGACGCGATGGGCCGTCCCGTCACGACGGAGGAGTGGGCGCGAAGCGAGATCCCGGCAGGACATCGCGGCACGCCGGACGACATCGCCAATCTCGCGGTATTCCTGGCCTCGCCCGCGAGCCGCTACCTCACCGGCCAGGCGATCAACGTCGACGGCGGCTGGTACATGGCGTAGCCTCGAAGGCGACAGGAAATATCCCCATGCCACTCGTCGCCGACGCCGTCATCCACGCGTACAACTTCGCGCCGTCCAACTTCGCGCACGAGCGGTACTCGAAGCGCTTCGCGCAGGGCACCTACTCGCACCACAAGCTGTGGTCGCCGGACGATCCTGCTTATGTCCTCACCGAATCCGAGTTCCTGCTCGACTTCGACGAGGAGGACGTCGCGGCGGCGGTGTTTGGCGAGAGCGCGATCGACGTCGCCGCGTATCACGCCACGCCCATCTTCGACTTCTTCAGGGACGGCCTCGTGTCGATGGAGAAGGGCGCGCGGCTCAAGGAGCGGTACCCGGAGCGCATCCTGTTCTACGGCGCGGTCCCGCTGGTCGACGCGAAGGAAGCGATGCGCATCCTCGAGGAGCAGGTGCGCACCTACCGCGTGGACGGCATCAAGTTCTACCCTGCGCTCTACCACGACGGGCGCACCATCGCGACACCGATGGACAGCGAGGACGTGGCCCTCCCGGTGATCGAGCGCGCGGCCGAGCTCGGCATCCGCAACTTCGCCGTGCACAAGTCGATCCCCCTCGGGCCCACCACCACGGACCCGTACCGGATGGACGACGTCGTGGTGCCCGCCGCGCGCTTTCCCGACCTCAATTTCCAGATCGTGCACGCGGGGATCGCCTTCACCGAAGAGACGGCGATGCTGCTGCATCGCTTCAAGAACGTGTTCGCGAACCTCGAGGGCACGTCCGGCTACATCCTGCGCAAGCCGCGCGTCTTCTACGAGGCCATCGGCATGATGGCCGAGTGGGGGAGCTACGAGCAGATCATCTGGGCGAGCGGGTGCAACCTGTCGCACCCGCGACCGCTGCTCGAACGCTTCGTCGAAGGTGACATGCCCGCCGACCTCGTCGACGGCCGCGGGTGCCCGCCGCTCGACGCGCGCGCGAAGGCGCTCGTGCTCGGCGGCAACCTCCTGCGCCTGCATGGGCGCGCCGGCACATTCGAGCCCGGCTTCGAGGACGCGTTCACGCGCATGCGGCGGGCGGGAGCGAAGCCGTGGTCGCGCATCCGCGGGAAGGACGCGGCATGACGCTCGAGTCCACCGTCCGTGCGCTGCTCGACACGATCCACGACCCGTGCAGCGTGCGCATGGGCTCGCCGCGCGGGCTCGTCGGCATGGGCCTCGTCGAGCGGGTCGAGATCGACGACGCCGCGATCCGCATCGCGCTCGTGCTCACCGGCCCGGGCTGCTTCTTCTATTTCCAGTTCGTCGACGCAATAGAGCGTGCGCTCGCGCCGGTGGCCGGAGGACGAACGATCGAGGTGACCGTGGACGACAGCATCCTGTGGACGCGCGACCGCATGCAGACCGTCGCCGTTTCCCTGGAGACACCGTGAGCCTCGCCCTCGGTGTCGTCGGGCTCGGCAACATCGGCGCGCCCATCGCGAGCCGCCTCGCGCAGAAGTTCTTCGTGCAGGGTGTGGACCCCGCGCGCGACGAGCGCACGGCGCCCGCCAACGTCGCGATGGCGAAGTCGGCGCAGGTCCTCGCGCGGGAGTCCGACGTCGTGAGCTTCGTGCTGCCCACCCCCGACGCCGTGATCGCCGCGATCACGGAGATCGCGAGCGTGCCCGCGGCAGAGCGCAAGACGCGCCTCGTGATCGAGTCGTCGACCATCGGTGTTGCGACGGCGCGCCGCTCGCAGGCCATCGCGCGCGAAGCGGGGCTCCTGTACCTCGATGCGCCGGTGAGCGGCGGGGTCCCGCGCGCCCGCGACGGCACCCTGGCCATCATGTGCGCTGGCGATCCTGCGGCCATCGAGATGGGCATGCCCGTCCTCGAGCAGATGGCCACGCGCGTTTTCGTCATGGGTCACGAGGCGGGCATGGGCCAGGCGATGAAGCTCGCAAACAACATCATCAGCGCCGCGGCACTCGTCATCACGAGCGAGGCGCTGATCTTCGGCGAGCGCTTCGGGCTCTCGCCCGCGCAGATGATCGACGTGATCAACGTGTCGACCGGGCGCACCGAGGTGAGCGAGGTCAAGTTCGTGCAGACGATCCTGCCGCGCAACTACAAGGGTGCCTATGCCCGGGTGATGGGCAAGGACGTGGGACTCTTCCTCGAGAACGTGAAGGCCGCGGGGCTCGACGCGCCGATGGCCGCGCGCACGGGCGAGGTGTGGGACCACTTCGTCGGCGAAGAGCCGATGCGCGACTTCCAGTACATCTACGAGTTCCTTCGCGAGAAGGCAGGAGGCCCGCGATGAAGGACGGATATTTCATTTTCGACAACGTCGTGCACATGTACGACAACCGGCCGGCCAACGTCATCCACGACATCGGCAAGCGCAACATCGAAGCCTTCCACCGCACGTTCGGCGCAACCGGCCACTCGCTCTACCGGATCGAGGACAAGCTGACGCTCGAGCCGGAGGAGGCATTGCGCTATCTCTTCGAGCACTCGGACACCGACATGGCCATGGCGCAGACGGTGCCGCTGTTCGGCCTGTGGGAGGAGGGCTTTGCGCCGGCGCGCCTCAACTATGCGTTGAAGGAGGCCTGCCCCGAGCGCATCGTGTTCTGCGGCGGCGTCGATCCCATGTTCCACGGCATCCGCGGCGCGGTG